>JACOEF010000153.1 GCA_024998705.1 Nitrospira sp. | reverse complement strand
TCGTTCAGCGGAGAAGAACAGGGCTTGCTGGGATCGAAACTGTACGTGAGCCAACCCGTGCTGCCGCTGACCTCGACCATCGCCATGATCAACGTAGATCATGCCGCAGTCGGAAACGGACGACTCACCATCGGTGTGACAGGGTTGGAAAAACCTGCTGCGCAACAGGCCGGGCAATGGGCCGGACTTGCAGACCGTATCGATCTATTCGGCTTCTTCCCTGGAGGAGATCATGTCCCGTTTAAGGAAGCGGGAGTTCCCACCATCACAGTGGTGAGCGGCGGGGTCCATCCGAACTTTCATCAACCCACCGACACAGCAGACAGCATTGATCCGAACATTCTCTCCGCCGTCGCGCGGTACGTACTCGCCATCGTCTGGCAACTCGCCGACGCGCCTTGATCCAGAAGCATCTGCGCAGCCTATTGAGCACACAACTTGCGCGCGCAACCAGACACCGTCGAGCCGGCGCTCACACAGCGGCCGCCCCTTCCGGAACCGCCGCTACTGCAGCGAGAGCACTTCAACTTTACCCATACGACGAATGACCGTGATACCCACATCAAGGTCATGTCGACGTAGCAGCAAGTCTACAGACGCGGTGCCCACCTTCAGATTCTTGATCTGCATCTTGTCGATAAATTCCGGAAGGATCGGGTGGTTGAACACCACCTTCTGCTCTGATGCAAGGATCGAGAGCCCGAGGCAGGCTTGGAGCACCATAAACGCCGATCCCGCAGCCCAGGCTTGCGGATTACAGGCCACGGGATACCGCGTCAGGCCCTGGCCCGGTCGGCGAACGAATCCGCAGAACAGTTCCGGCAATCGGTGAAAGTCGAGCACGAGGCTGACCTCGAACATGCCGGTCATAATTTTTTCCACACCGGACTTGAGGCCGTACCGGGCTAGACCGATCGCAATCATCGCATTGTCGTGCGGCCAAATCAATCCGTTGTGATAGGACATCGGGTTGTACCGGCGCTCCGAGTCGGCAAGGGTGCGCACACCCCATCCGCTGAACAACTCATCGGCCATCAGCGTCTCTGCCGTACGCCTCGCATGTTCATCGCTTGCGATGCCTGTGTAGAGACAGTGGCCGGCGTTCGAGGTCTTCACCCGACACGGGCGTTTCTGTCCGTCCAAAGCCAGGGCATAGGTCGATAATTCCTCGCACCAGAACGCCGCGTCGAACCGCTCCTTGAGCGACCGTGCCTGCCGACGAAGCTGACTGGCACGATCGGTATACCCGAGCGCATCTGCCAACTTTGATGCTTGCACCTTGGCGTCATAGACATAGCCCTGCACTTCACATAAGGCGATAGGCCCCTCTGCCAGCGAACCTCCTCGTGCGAAATCGAATCATGCGAATCTTTCCAGCCTTGATTGTCCAAACCGGTGGGGGATTTCCGCACATACTCCACAAACCCGTCACGGTCGAGATCGCCGAACGTATCCATCCAGGTCAACGCTGCTTCGAGGTTGGCCCATATCGACTGGATAAACGCCAGGTCCGCCGTCCGTTCGTAATAGGCGCCGGCCAACATCACAAATAACGGCGTGGAATCGACACTCCCGTAGTAGAGGCCGAAGGGAATCTCGTTCAACGCCGCCATCTCCCCCTTGCGAGTCTCATGGAGAATCTTCCCCGGCTCGGCATCCTGAGCAGGGTTCACCTCTTTGGCCTGCGTCGATGCCAGATAGGCCAGCACGCCGCGCGCCAATTCCGGCCGGATCCAGAGACACTCGAGCGCCGTGATGACCCCATCCCGCCCGAAGGGCGTGCTGAACCAGGGCACGCCGGCGTAGGGATAGGGCCCTTCATTCGTGTCGGTCACCATCATCCGAACATCCAACACCGAGCGATTCCACCACTCATTGAATTGAGCGTTGGAAGTCTGAATGGTGCAATCCTCCGTCCGCTCCGCGCCGAAGACCAGCCCGGCTTCAGCCATCGCAGCATCATAGCCCAGCGGCGTCCACTGGCAGTCAGCCACGTCGCAGGTCACCATCACCGCCACCGATGTTTCAGCTTTCGGATCGAGTTCAATACTGAAGGTGGCCTGTGACGCGGTGATTTCCATCGGCTCGGGGGTGAATTGAATCCGTGCCTCCCGGGTCACCTCATCGAGGCCTTCATACCGTAACACCAGTAGATCTTTCCGCAGAAGATTCGGCAGCATCCGGCCCTTCCGCGCACGTTTTTTCCCGCGCACCTCAAAGATATCCGCAAAATCGGCTTCAAAGCGGATCGACAAGGTCATCTTCACCGGCGCTAAACTGTAATTGGACAGGCGAAACCGCTCATAACTCACCCCATTCCAAAGAAAGCGCGAGCGAAAGACATGCACACTCCCTCGCGGGATCGCGATCCGTCCCTCTCGGTACAAGTCGGGATTGGTGAGGTCCACGGCCAGCAGAGCATTGTCCTCCTTGACCGTTGAGCTGAGCAGCATCGGCCGGTCGTTGTTCAGAAACAATTCCTGCCGCGACAAAAACCGCGTCCCCTGATGAAATACGCCCTGGGTCCCTCGTCCCACCGGCTGAATGTCGCCGTATCGATCGAACACACCGAACGTCTCCCCATGTTTCAGCACACGTGTGCGGTCGTCCGCCATCGACGAACTGGCGAGGATATAGAACTGATCATTCACACTGATGATTTCTTCCACGTCTTCCTCCCGTCCTCCCAGAATCACCGACAGAACGAGTCACGCCTGACGGCCTGCCTCGCTCCGGTGCCTATTCCCATCTCTCCGCTGAATCGGCTCAATGACTTGTGGGCTGCGTGACCATGACCACGGGGCGCACCTCTTCTTCAGACGGCAGGCTCATCTCGGCCCAATTGGCCCGCACCCAGCGCGACACCCGCAGGGACACCAGCGCCGACAAGAATAACCCCACACCAATTCCGAACACGCTGGGGCGCTCGCCAAACTCCTGCGTCACCCAGCCGAAAATCGTCATGCCGACTATGGCGGAGGTCATCGCGCCAAGATTATAAATCGCCAGCACTCGTCCCAGCAGCGAGGCAGGGGCAATCTCCTGCAACACACCCCAGGCCACCGGCGTGAGCGTCCCGGTCCCCATCCCGATGAGGACCATGAGCACCGCCGCCATCAACCGATTCGACGCCATAATCAACCCGAGCAGCCCCAGACCGCTGATGAAACTGGACAGCGCCATCAACTGAATCCGTTTGGGCAGCGACCAGGACGACAGAGACACCAGGCCGAGCGACACCAGCAACAATCCGATACCGAATGCCGACCAGAGGTATCCGACCTCAATAGGACCGAGGTCCAGCAACTTCTTGCCGAACACGGGAAAAAGCGTGCTGAACGCGCTCGTGGCGAAGGTATACATGGATGCCGCTCCAATGAGCATCAAAATGATCCGCTGACGATGGAGCACATACTGAAAACCATCCAGCACATCGCGGAAGGTCCCGGCCGGCGAGCCTCCAGCGGCCGGCTGCACCGCCTCCGTCCGTGGAAAATGAACAAACGCAAAACAAACCGCAGAAATAACGTAGCTGACGGCATTCACGCAGAGCACTTCTTGTGAGCTCATGGTCGCAATGCCGACGCCGCTCAGGGCGGGCCCGACGATGATCCCGATGCTGGTCGTCGTCTGCAGCAAGGCATTGGCGGCGGTGAATTCGTGGCGGGAGGCCAAGGATGGAATGGCGGCGGTCAAGGCCGGGCCAAACACGGCGGAGGCGACTGCATGGACGAACACCATGAGGTACAGCCGCTCGATGCTGAATGAGTCCACCGGCAGCAAACAAGGCAATACACCCAGCACCACGGCGCGAATCAAATCGCTGCTGATCAAGAGAAGTTTTTTCGGCACACGATCGACGATGACCCCGATGAAGGGACCGAACAGAATAGGCGGCAAGGTCTGCAGCAGCCCGATCATGGTGGTCTTGAGCGGAGAGCCGGTGATGGCATAGACGAACCAGAGCAAGGCGAGTTTCGACACACCATCGCCGATTTGGGAGACCATTTGGCCCCACCAGACCAGTGTGAAGTCGCGCGTCAACAGGTGCGGCGACCACTTCACGTTCGGGCGTCCCGTCTCACCTCCGCTCACGTGCCGTGGTTTCATATCATCGGCAGCTTTCGTGCCGGACCTCCTTATCGTCTTGGATTCATGGATCGGTCTACTCTCCCGCCACCAATCGCACGGCGTCGGTATTCACGGCTCGCACGCCGGGCACTTGCCTGGCTGCTTGCGCCGCTTCGAGCACGATGATTTGAAACCGTGTCGCCCCGTTGAGGATAACGATGCCGTCCTCCGTTTTTACATCGAACTTGACCGATTGCAAGGTTTTGCTCTTCTCGAACCGCTCTTTCACCCATTGCGTGATGAATTTGTCGCGTTCCGCGACAAGGCCATGGGCGGCGTCCGGTTCGACCTTGAGACGATTCTCAACTGCGTGCACCCCTTCGAGACAGCGAACGATGTCCGTAGCCACTCGCCGATCCGATTCCTGCGACACCTTCCCGAGCAGCACAAGATCTTTGTCCTTGGCATCAACCTCGATGTCATACGGAAACAGGTGTGGGTCCGCCATGAGCGCCAGCTTGGCCGTCACCATCGACGACCGGATCGGTTTCTTAACCTCTGGCTTGGTCTCCGACTCCGCCGCTTTGGGACGGTCTCCCCCACCGGGCTCGGTGGATGGAGCCTGCGCCTCGGCCGCCGGCTTCACCTCTGTCGCATGGGGCACCGCGGGACAAGGATGCTCGACCGGCACCTCGGCGTCTTTTGCTTTCGACTCCGGTTCCTTGGTCTTGGACTCCGCCTCTTTGCCCTTATGCTCGGATTCCTTGATCTTCGCTGCGGGTTCCTTGGCTTTGGACTCCGGATCTTTGACCTTGGGCTCCGAGTCCTTTGCTTTCGGCTCCGCTTCCTTCGCCTTGGAGTCCGCCTCCTTGGACTTCTGCTCCGTGGGCTTCGAGTCAGGCTCCTTCGATTTCAGCTCAGGCTCTTTCGGCTTCACATCGGAATCCTTCGATCGTTGCACCGGCGGAGCTTCGGACTTTCCATCAGGTACCGATTCAGCCCAGGCCATCGAAGGCCCCTTCCACAGCCCCGCCGCAACCAATAGCGCTAAAATCCCTGTTATGTAAACAGTCCGAATCAGCAGCATAGGCATGTGCCCCTCACGTGTTGAATGGAACCGAGACTGTGACATCGATCGCCTTCACTCTCATCTCGGGAAACGAAGGATAGCTGGAAGAAAAGACATACGCGACGGAGGGGCAGAAAGCAACTCTGAGAATAGCGGGCGAAGGCGCCTCGCTCATCGCAAGAGAGAATCGCCAAGCACAGTATGTTGGCCGTGCAGGCCGAGAAGAAACCGATCTGAGGGGGATATTATGCGACAGCCGGACTCACTACGAGGCCACGGCGGCTTACCTGCACCGTGACCACCGCAGTGAGCAATAAGACGATTCCGATCCCGATCAGGCTGGCGGCCGGACCTAACGTATCCGCGGCCCACCCAAACCCGGCCATACCCACCATGGCAGAAGCCATCCCACCAACACTGAAGGTGGTGAAGACACGGCCGAGCAAATGTTCCGGGGTGACTTCCTGGAGCATCGCCCAAACGACCGGATAAAAGAGGGAGGTACTCCCGCCGATGATGATGATCAATAAGAACGTGCTGAACAGGACCGGTGTCTGGATCAATCCCAACGCACAGACCGCGATGCCGCCCACCGTCAGCGATCGCCCGATCTTGCCGATGCGATCCTGGAAGGTGCCCTGTGGCGTCCGAGCCAGCCAGATGGAAGCGGCCAACATTCCAATCCCCAATGCCGACCACAGCCAGCCCAACTCCATGGGGCCGACTTGCAGCAACTCCTTCGCCACAACCGGGAGGAGAAACACGAAGGCGCTGATCGCCAGGTTGTACAGTACGGCTGTAATCATCAACGCGAATACCACTCGGTGCTGGAGGAACACGAAGTGAAACCCGACCATCATGTCCTGCATCACCGGTGTCGCCAGCACATTGAGCCCCTTCACCGTCCGGCTGTCCCGCACACGAATCGGCAGGAGGAAGAGCGCGGACACCAAGAAGGTCGCGGCATCCACATAGAGCACATTCTGAGCACCGATCAACGCGATGCCCAGCCCGCTCATGGCTGGTCCCAACAAGACACCGATGTTGGTCGTACTCTGAATCCACGCATTCGCCGTGGTGAGTT
>JACOEF010000123.1 GCA_024998705.1 Nitrospira sp. | reverse complement strand
GAATTTCATCCTCAGCGCGTAGAGCATGTCCTTCATGACAACCTGCTCATCCGAGGTGAGGTTGCCCCGCGTCTTCTCTTCAAGCATGGACAACAAATCGATGATTTCTTTGGCCTGGGGAAGATTCAGCGGCATGGACGGCTGCTGAGGATCCAACTGCTCTCCCATCAGCATCAACGCCGAACTGCCCATGGAGATGACGAAAGAAGAGAAGTTGACCGGCAGATGCCCCGAATGTGTATGGGCATCGGACTCGTGATGAGGTGCGGCAGCAGGAGCCTCAGCGGCGGGAGGCGTCACCGACGGTGCCGGTGGGGGGCCCTCATCACCCCGTCCTCGACGATCACGGACGACGAATCCCTGCTCCTTGTCATCACCCATGGGAAAGCCTCCGATCATCCAATGAAAAATGCAGGGCCGTACCCTACCACAGGCCTTGAGGAGGCGCAAGACAAGCGGCCCCGTTGAAGGTGCTGAAAAACTCAGTTAGAGTGGCGCCACGGAGGGCTTCGCATGTCAGCACGTTTCGATACTGTCGTGGCCATTATGGCCAGGCTCCGGGCGCCGGGCGGGTGCCCCTGGGATCGCAAGCAGACCCACGAATCCCTCAAGCCCTATTTGATTGAGGAAACCTATGAAGCCCTCGATACGATCGACCGGCAGGATTTCGCCAAGCTGAAGGAAGAACTGGGCGACGTGCTGCTGCAGGTCTTGTTTCACAGCCAGATCGGCACTGAAGCTGGCACCTTCACCATCGACTACGTCTTGGAACAGTTGAGCGACAAGCTCGTACGCCGCCATCCCCACGTGTTCGGTGACGGGGCCCACGGTCAGTCCTCACTCAATTCCGACCAGGTCGTCCATCGGTGGGAAGATATCAAACGGGCCGAACGCAAGAACGCCGGTAAACCGGATTCGGTCCTGCATGACATTCCGCAAGCGCTCCCGGCCCTGCTTCGTGCCTATCAGACACAGGTTCGTGCGGCGCGGGTTGGGTTCGACTGGCCCGACAGCCCGCAGGGCCTGACGGCCGTGCTTGCCAAAGTGGAGGAAGAAATCGCGGAACTCAGGCATGCGATCACCGACGCGGCTGCGCCTCGCGCCGCTGCCGGCCCCAAGCCGGAGCCCACCCCGGAAATGGCCGCGGAGTTGGGCGACCTGCTGTTTTCCCTGGTCAACGTCGCCAGGCACATCAAAGTGAATCCGGAAGAGTCGCTCCGTCTCGCCACGAACCGATTCACCGCACGATTCCAATTCATCGAGCGCGAGGCGGCTCGAAGCGGGCGGAGCGTCAACGACCTCTCCACGGTAGAAATGGATCATTACTGGGAAGCCGCGAAGCGGAGGGAATCCACAGCACCCGCAGAAGCCGTCTCTCCCCTGACACCCGCAACGGAGCCGACCAGGACCCATCCATGAGCCCGGAACAGGATCCATACGAAGAAGGCAAACGAGCGGGGCTGCATCCGCTCATCGTCCTGTTCGGCGCCATTTTGGTCATGTGGCTGCTGATCAACCTGGCCGTGCCGAGCGGCAAACAAAAACAGGCCGCTGGACCGGAAATTTCACAGGTAGCCACCGAAGATCCGGATGCCGCGCCGGTCATGTATAAAGTCCAGACGACGTTGACCGAATTCAATGCCGTCAGCATCGTGGTACCGACCCAGGTGACGAGCAGCCAGGTGGTCAGCCTCTTGAAACAACTTAAGCAGGCCCGGCTGGGTCAGAGTCTCCCCTCCATGCTCCCCCCCACCAGTCCAGGGCACAAGCTCGGGGACCAGGCCGTGGCCGATCTCTACATTTTCTCAGACCCCAAGTATGCAGTAGCCGAAGTGGTCGGGACGCTGGCCCGCGGCGCCCACGCCCCGGGCAATCTCTACCCGCCAGCCATTCCATTCGAAGAAGCGATGGAGCACGTCCTCGGACATTATCGAATCGACCTCAATGACACCAGCAATCCCGACACCGGATCGCTTGGATTTGCCGACGATTCCGGCGTGCACAGCAAACAATATCGACGCATTTTTTGAGCCACTCCCGCGAATCTCCGCTCCCAGACTGTCTCCACTATCCCCAGACCCGAATCTGTCATTAAGTATCTCCCTAAGGGTTTTCATCTCATACAGCATCTAGTGGCTCGGCTGTCCGCCACCCCAATGCCTAAAACTTGTGCAGGTTGCTGAAGGGCCGCTCTGCGGAGGGGCTTACACAAGGAGTCGGCTGATATGCACACGCTTATCCACAGATTCTGTGCGTGGGAAGGAGTCGATAGGATGCGCGACTGGACAATGCCGATCGAGCCGGAGACCGTTAGACGGCGGGAGGATTCCCCACGAGGCCAACGACGTTCTTGATCTCCGCCCGCAAGGCATCCTGCTCCGCTTGAACCCAGGCCTCAAGCTGTACGAAGTAATGCGAGAGCGAACCAGTGAAGGGGGCCACCAACACATCACCGCGGTCCTTCAACCAACCTTCCGCCTCGGCGATCCGTACCTTCTGGTCACCGATCTTACGGGACAGAAATTTATTCAGGATCAACTGCTGTCCTGGGCTTCCAATGACCGTGCCCAGCAACTTCCCCTTCACATAGTCCAATTCCTCTGCCTGGGCAATCTTCACCCGGACGGCATGGGTCGACGCCCAAGTCGCTCGCTGAATCGAGTAGTCGTACGACAACACTGGCTCGCGCGGCTCGCGAAAGGGACCGGTTACACTGGAGATCACCAATTGGTCGTTCAGCATCTGTGTATTCCTTCTCTTCCTGTTCCCGTCGTCATTGAAACATTAGACCGGCGCCGCCTGCAGATACCGGAGCAGCTTCGCCGCCGTCTCAGCGCCGTCCCGAATACAATCGGGAAGGCCCACACCGCGATAACCGGCGCCGGTGACAGCCAAGCCGCCGAATCGCGAGAGTGCCGCCTCCATCTGTGCAAGCCGGTCGAGATGCCCGATCGTATATTGAGGCATGGCCCGATTCCAGCGATTCACTTCGACATAGTGCGGCGTCGCCT
>JACOEF010000287.1 GCA_024998705.1 Nitrospira sp. | reverse complement strand
TCCTCGACGAAGAAACGGTCCGCGCGAAATGTCCGCACTGTGGAGCGACCGTTCGCTTCCAGCTGGTCACCGCCGGTGCCAATGCTGCCGGCCCGAAGATGGGACATTGACAGGGTGCGCGATGTCTGCCGGCCCATAAAGCAGACTTCGTTGAACCTGACCGATTCTGGGCTTACATCCCCCGCCCCGCCCCCTCCAGTTCCGGCTGGCTGCCCGGCAGAATCTTGACCAGCGTTGCGCGATACTCTCCCATCCGCTTCTCCTCGGCCGGATTGACTTTGATCTCCTTGTCCCGATGCATGCGTTCCACCTGGTCAAGAACGGCCAGCAACGGTTGTACCACACCCAGCACATTGTCAACCTCGAACGCTTCGAGCGACTCAATGAGATACTCCTGCAGGCTCTTAAACGGAGAACGCCCGCTCTGCTCCCGAAATCGCAGGAGGGCCTGCTCGAACGCGTCAATAGCCTCAAGTTTTGGTTTGATCCCGGTCGGCACCGATGCGAGATGCACCACCGTCGGCAATTTAGCAGCGTATCCTTTGAGCTGAGCGATCAACTCACCAATCCGATCCAGCACGGCACTGGTTTCCATCGTTCGTCTCTCCTCACCTTTCCCGACCGTCATGTTCGGCATCGTCGTCAATCTGGCTCGAACCGATCGCCCGCAATCTCTAGTGCCCCGTGGCTGCCCGAAGAAGATCCCGCACGTGCTCCATATCAGGCGGACAGGGCACATCAAACTGATGGTACTCCCCGCCGGTGGGATGCGTAAATCCCAGCGTGCGCGCGTGGAGCATGACACGTGGAATAGAAACCCCCTGAACCGACATCACTTTGGCCCCGCCGTAAGTCTTATCCCCCAATATGGGATGATCGATCGACGTGAGGTGCACCCGCAATTGATGGGTGCGTCCGGTTCTGGGAGACAGGCGGACATGGGCCGCGACCTTGCCGTACCGCTCATCAACCTGATAGTCGGTCGCCGAGGCTTTCGGCTTGGTCGTCCGCGCGGAAAACTTCTTCCGTTCTTTCGTATCGCGCCCGATCGCCAGCTCAATCAAGCCACGCCCTTTCTTGGGAACCTGCCAGATCAAGGCTTCGTACTCCCGGGTGATCGTGTGGAGCTTGAACTGCGCAGCCAGCGCGCGATGCGCCTGGTCCGTTTTCGCAATCACCATAACGCCTGAGGTTTCTTTGTCCAATCGGTGGACGAGTCCCGGACGTTCCTTGCCTCCGATATGCGACGGCGTGACACCCGATGTCGCAAAGTGATGCAGGAGCGCGTTCACCAACGTGCCGGACCAATTCCCCGGTGCCGGGTGCACCACGAGGCCGGCCGGCTTATGGAGTACCAATAAATCCGCATCTTCATGGAGAATGTCAAACGGGATGGCCTCGGGTTTGAGATCAAGCGGCTCAGGCCGCGGCACCTCCAACCTGATGCGGTCACCCGGCTTAATCTTCTGGCTTGGCCGAACCGTTTGGCCATTGATGAGAATGCGCCCTTCCCCGATCAAGCGCTGCAATGCTGAGCGGGAAAAGGTCGGGTCGCGGTTGGCAAGGAAGACATCGATCCGTTTGGACGATTCTCCTCCGGTCACGACAAATTCAACCGGAGTGCTAGTAACCCTATTCACGTGATAACTGCCTGACGTAGACCGACATGCAAGCGCATAGGCTGCCACACGGAACAGTCAAAAACAAGGTACTTGCTCTAGTCCCCATGCTCTGCACATCTCACACACACGTCGTCCACAGTCCATCCACATGTGGCACTGAATCTTTGTATCATTGTGCGTCAACAGGCACACACTGCTGAGTGTTCATTTCTGTCGGTGGTGCGTTGAATTTGACACCATCTCCCTGTGCGTCCCTCAGCTGTATCACGATACGACACTCACTCCACAGAAAAATTCATGCTGTTAGCGGAACGTTGAGATGGCATTCTATAGGCACCCGAATTGCTTCTTCATAAGGCGAGTGTGGCGCACCACAACAAGGAGCTTACGGCGAATCAATGGCTACTGATTTTATCCACAGAATCCTCAGGTCGCTACGGAGCACGCCCGCTCCAGGCCCAGTCGTTCCACACTCCATTGTGGACAACCAATCCAGCCCTGAGCTATCGACTCCTCCGCGTGAGCGACGCATCGATACTCGGTTTGCCGTCAAGACCCCCTGTCGCTACGAACTGGTCGAAGGGCAAGGCACCGATACCACCGCCATTCTCGGGTACGCCTATTCGCTGAATGTCAGTGCAGACGGCATCCTCCTCCTGCTTGATCAGAAACCTATTCGTAGACAATTGCTGAGCATTCAGAATCCATCGCTCCAACGAGAGCGCTCGCTGACTCTATTTGAGGTGCGATGGACGACACATCTCCTGGTTGGAACCACCCACCCACGCTACCTGGTCGGTTGCCGTCTGGCATTCGGTCGGTTTCCGTACTTTCTCGTTCAACGTCAACACTTGGACCGTGATATCTCCGGCCTCTTGCTCTAGCAACCAAGTCGTTCGAGGTCGCTCTCCAGACCGGCTTCATTCGTTCTCGATCCAGACGAGCTGCGGAGCGGCCTGGGCTTCACACCTATAGAAAGAAGCAGGGGTAGGCACGAGAGAGGCTGCAGGCAAAATCGTGTTGCGGCCTGTAGTCGAGGCTCACGGGTGAGGCTTCCGTCTACCGAAGACTGTCACGCTGCAGAACGATCAGTGTGGTGGACCGTGTGAACAGCTGGAGTCGAACTGAGAGGGTATGGCTGGGAGCTGTCCTCCACAAAGCGAATACTCAGCGTCCCGCCGGATCGTGCGAGATAGGATGAAATGCCATAGATGAATAACGCAATGCCGCTCATCTCCAGCGGCTCCTCAACGCCCACCAGTAACGCGTAGGAGAGATCCGTCCAGGTATGGCTGACATAGTGATACCGCGCTTCGAGCATTTCTATGCCCAGTGCGCCGGCGACATACAGGCTCCCGGCCGACACAAACGTCCATCGCGTTGTGACCGGTAACCGCGTCAGGAATCCGAGGTAGCACAGGCCGATCAGCCCGACAAACGCAACGCCCACGATGACCCAGGAATAATAGAAGATGCCCGTGGGATGGAGCCCGTCGAATGCCGTCATCATTTCATGAATCTGCGCCGCCTCATCGAGAGAGAGGTAGAAAAAGATCACCGCAAGACCGGTCCAGTGCCACGCATCTCTTCCCCCGGCTCGCCGTTCTCGTCCAGCGACGACACTCAAGAGCAGGGCACTCAGCAAAAGAGCCACGGCGGAATACCAGGCAGGGAGATTGGCTTCGTTCACCAGATTAAATTGTCGTTCGAGCCCCCATTGGTGCGTGTAGCCGCCCACGTGCTTCAGATATTGACTCACGAAGTGGGTAATGGTCAGGCAGACGATGATGCCGGCCAAGATGCGCACGAGAGTTTTCGGTTTGACGTTGAGCACCATGGAGCAGGCTTTCAACCTCCGTACATGAAGACACAGCGCTACCGCTGGCGATTACTGGAAGTATAGCACTCGCCTCAGAACTGCCTCACACTCACTGGGGGCGGAGCGCACCCCGCCCTCGGTCGCCTACCGTGTGGGGGTTCAGCGGGCAATGAAGGCACGAAGGGTCTGAGCCATGGCCGTGAAATCATCCGGTGGTGGGACGGCAAACTCCCGGTAGACTCCGGCCACGGGATGCCTGAATCCTAAGGTACGTGCATGCAGCATCACTCGCGATATGTCCTCACCACCCCATACGCCCACCCGCTCGCCCCCATAGGTCTTGTCTCCCAGGATGGGATGACCGAGGCTTTGAAGATGGGCCCGGATCTGATGCGTCCGTCCCGTGTGAGGGTGCAGGAGAAGATGTGCGGCCGCCACACCGAAGGTCGCTTCGACCCGATACTCTGTAACCGCAGGTTTCGGATAAAACGTCTCGGCAGACGTCCGTTTTGGATTGTGTCGATCCGGGCCGAGCGCAGCGGCGATCCGGCCTTCCGATTCAACCGGCACGCCCACAACCAGGGCTTCATAGCGACGGGCGATGGAATGCTCTTCGAATTGCGCCGCAAGGACTCGATGCGCGTCTTCTGTTTTGGCCACCACCATCACGCCAGACGTGTCTTTATCTAAGCGATGGACGACTCCTGGCGTCTCCGTCTCACCTCTACGGGCGCAATGATCTAGTAATGCATTCAGCAGCGTGTTGGACCAATGGCCCGGGGACGGATGGACCACGATCCCGGCAGGCTTATTCAGCACCAGGCACGTAGAATCCTCGAACAGAATCTCCAGCGGTCTCGCCTCCCCATCGATTCGCAACGGTGCCGCTTGGGGAGCATCGAGGAGGATGACGTCTCCCGCTCTGATTCGCTGGCTCGATTTGGCGATCTGATTATTCACCCGCACCCAGCCGGCAGTAATCATTCGCTGCAACGCCGCGCGCGAGAGCTTCGGTTCGCGGTGCACGAGGAAGACGTCCAACCGTTTTGGTTGCTCCCCCGCGGAGATGATAAATTCCGTTTGCATCACGTCGTTACGCTACGGCAGCGCGACAACCGAATGCAATCCGGGCCGCTCGCCCCATAGATTCGTGCCTCAATACGTGCATTCTTCGCATTGGACACCCCCTAAACTCAAGAGTAGGATGAATCATCGTATGATCTTGCGGGCACGCTGGTTCGTACGGGCAAGGAGCTGGGGCGATGCCTTCGGTACCTTCCCACGACCGGTTATTTTCTCAGGAGGCCACCGGTAGCACCGGCACCCCGGCTTACCACTCCGCCCCCTTTCTCAGATTCGTGCTCAATTCGTTCTCCTCTTTGACTCAACGCTTAGTGTTGTCCATCCGCGCGCGGCACCAATCACTCATAGTCCAGAGCGCATCGTGCAACTCACCGGCTCACGGGAGGCGAAGGCAAACCGAAGCACCCGTGCGCATAACAAGGAGGTTCCCATGACATCCTCACTTAAATTGCTGCGGATCACGACCTTCCTGGGAGTCACATTGGTCGGTGCGACCGTACTGTGGCCGAAGCCTGCGCTACCCGAGAATGCCCCGATCACCCTGCCGATTGAAACGGTGGCTCACTACATACATGCCGTGATTGAAGCAGACCGGGATGTGTATACCAGACATGTCGTGGAACGTTTGCAAATGAAGGGTGTCGTCGTAGCGTCGGAGAACTGGGAACAGAAGAATACCTTGCCCCTACCGGCCCAGTTCCTGATGGAGTCCGGACGGTATATTGCCAAGAAGGGCCTCGGCATCCAATACCGCCTGATCAGCTTATGGCCGATTAATAAACATAATGTCGCCACGAACGAGTTGGAGAAGGCCGGACTCGGAGCCATTCTCACGCACCCTACTCGCCCCCACACCGGTTTCATGAAGATCGGTGAGACACGCTATTTTCAAGCCGTGTATGCCGATCTCGCGGCGACTCAGGCCTGCCTCGGTTGCCACAATGCGCACCCCGACAGCCCGAAACGTGATTTCAAATTGAATGATGTGATGGGGGCAATCGTGATTACGATCCCCGTCGGACAATAACGGCGCGAATGTTCAGCGCTCTGGGTCCCAGGCGACTCGACAATACCGGCAGGACATACCCACGCTCCTGCCGGTGAGAACCGGTCTGCTCGTTCAACCTACACGCCTGTCGAGTCAGTCTCAGAGAGGGACGTGGATTAGGGAACGGGTGCGGTTCGGATTTCCCGACGCTTCAATCGATCAAGCTCTGCGTCCTTGTCCGCGAGTCGGTGTTTCAGTACTTCGATCTCTTCTCGTAGCCGAAGAATGACCTCTTCTGGCCCCACCTGCCCGGAACTGGATGGTCTCGGCCCAGGGGCATCAGGGTCAGGTGCTGACACTGAGTGGTGCGATCTGCCCTCGTAAAGGGAGACCCCCGCCGATCCCGTCTGCGTCAGATAGGAGAGAAATGCTGTCTGATCGAGAACCATTTCGCTGGCGGAGGCTCGATGCCCACCCGACCAATTGGCTTTGGTCCCAACGACAAATCGAGGTGAGTCAAAAGCCAACACTCCACCACTACCTTGGACGGAATACAGGGGATTTGCTCGGATACGCGCAAGGTCTTCCGAATCTTCGGCAAGCGAGAAATGGTGGTTGGCGATCACCAGATGGAGCTGGCCACCCTCCACAAACATGGCCCCTGACGTAGTCGCACGACCTCCCGCTTCTTGCCCAAGCAGCACAAAGACGACCCATTCACGGGAATTTGCCTCTTGAAATGATGTGCGAACAGCGGGAACAAGACGGTTGATCTCTTCAAACGCAAACACCGGCCGCGGCGGGCGCGCATTATCCATAAGGCCGACTCGTTCTTGAAGGAGCAATCGGCTCAAGATGGCAGAGAGGTCCTCATCCTTCCAAGCAAGCGGATGGTCGTATCGAGGGGACGTACTGCCAGCATCTTGCAATGAATCGAGCCGCACAAACCAGGACGAGTCCTGCTGGATGATACGACTCGTTAACGTGGGCCCGGCACAGCCGAGACAGAGGAAGACGGCGAGAGCAATGATAAGCGGATACGGACTAACGAACTTGGTACATAACACCTGATATCCCCCGACGACGGATCAGGGAGGTGCAACATCGGCAGACTGCTCGAAGTATCGGGAAGAGAGGTTAGGCGTGCCCTGACTTCTTGGCACGATCCGCGATCTTCTTGCGGAGACGGGCCTTTTCGAGGCTGATCTGAGCTTCTTTCACTTCGGAAGGAAGTCCACCAGCCTGAAGTCGCTGTTCGGCCTTTTCAATGGCTTGCTGCGCACGACCGACATCGATATCTTCGGCCTTCTCGGCGATCTCCGCCATTACCGTGACCTTGGATGGCGTCACCTCAGCGTAGCCCCACAGAATGGACATGTAATGCCATGCTTCGTGAGTCTTATACCGAAGTTCTCCGATTCGCAGGCTGGAGAGAAGATGGCAATGTCCCGGCAAGACACCAAACTCGCCCTCACTGCCTGGCGCGATGACTTCATCGACCTCCTGGCTCAAGAGCAATTTTTCCGGTGTCACAACTTCTAATAGAATCTTTCCAGCCATTGTCCTTTTCCTGCTCTCTAACGAAAGGGCTAGCGGTCAGGATGCCCTGCCGTGCGCGCATCGGCCGAGCACCTTCTGAGCGTGCGCGGTCTGCGAGCACAAGGGCACCTGGCTGCTAGACCTTCACTCCCATCTTTTCCGCCTTCGCGACTGCTTCCTCGATCGGACCGACCATGTAGAAAGCCTGCTCAGGCAGGTGGTCGTATTTCCCTTCGAGGATTTCCTTGAAGCTCCGTACCGTATCCTTGAGCTTGACATACTTCCCCGGCGCTCCGGTGAAAGCTTCGGCCACATGGAACGGCTGGGAAAGGAAGCGCTGAATTTTGCGCGCGCGCGCCACGGCCATCTTGTCGTCTTCAGACAACTCATCCATACCGAGCATGGCGATGATGTCCTGCAAATCCTTATACCGTTGCAACACGGACTGGACACCGCGGGCCACCTTGTAATGCTCTTCTCCGATAACTTGCGGGTCGAGAATTCGTGACGTGGAGTCAAGAGGGTCGACCGCCGGGTAAATGCCCAACTCGGCCAACTGACGTGACAACCCCGTCGTCGCATCCAAGTGCGCAAAAGCCGTCGCCGGGGCCGGATCGGTCAAGTCGTCGGCCGGCACGTAAATCGCCTGCACCGAGGTGATGGATCCCTTCTTCGTCGACGTGATCCGTTCCTGCAGCGCGCCCATTTCCGTGGACAGGTTGGGCTGATAACCGACCGCCGATGGCATACGACCAAGCAACGCGGACACTTCCGATCCCGCCTGCGTGAACCGGAAGATGTTGTCGACGAACAACAACACGTCCTGATTTTCTTCGTCGCGGAAGTACTCGGCGACCGCCAAACCGGTCAAGGCAACCCGGAG
>JACOEF010000203.1 GCA_024998705.1 Nitrospira sp. | reverse complement strand
GTCGCCTTGCGACAAAACTCTCCCACTCCTACCGACAAGCCGTTTCCCTTGGGGAAAATCCATCCGTATCCTTGACGAGCCGCACCCACATCAACCAGGATCGTTGTGGCGCCAGGATAGTGTCCGTTCTTCCCAAGCAAAACCTCGCTTTCCAGCGCCGGTGCGCGAAACAGGGAGCGGTTCGGGAATAACTGCCGCGCGACCAGGCTATTGGCTCCGTCTGCACCGATGACCATTTTTGCGCGATATCGGCCCGCTCGAGTTACAACCTCAACGTGATCGGCATCCTGACTAATCTCAAGGACCCCCTCACCGGCCCGGATCTCGGTGCCGGCCTGAATTGCTTGCTGCACTAGGTAGTGATCGAAGCGATCTCGCATAACCATGTAGGCGATGGGTTGGGGAGACTCGATGAGCAGAGGATCTTGCCCGCGGTACACAAACTGAACACCGTTGACAGTCTGTTCGACGACCGAGCGGAACCCAGGGTCTAACAGCTGATCGATGCGCGCCGACAGTCCGCCTCCGCAGACCTTGTACCGGGGATGGGCCGTTTTGTCGAAGCCGACTACCGCGAGACCGCCCCGACTGAGAGCCGCAGCAGCCACCGCTCCAGCCGGACCCATTCCGACCACGATCACATCGTAGGTTATGTCCGGTTCTCCAGCAGCCATGGACTGTCTTCCGATTGGGACACCGACGGATACAACTCGGCCTTGCCCGAGATTGGAACACACTTTGCGGCGTGAATACTGAGCGAGGGGCCGACGGGGAAAGAAGGACAAGAGGGTCCGAGTTATTGACCGAGATACCAACCAATCCCGTATCGTTCGAGAAAGCTCGTGATCATGGTCAACGAATTCGCGTAGATCATCACGCCCACCACAATGAGCAGCACCCCGCTCACCGTCGATACACCCCAGAGATACGCGCGCACTTCTTTGAAGTAACTCAGAAATCGATCGACGCCCAGCGCAGTCAGAAACAGCGGTAAGGCTAGTCCCAGTGAGTAAAACGTCAGCAACACGACGCCGCTGAACATCGATTCGGTCGTACTGGCATAGAGCAGGATCGTCCCCAGGACAGGCCCCACACAGGGCGTCCAGCCAGCCGCAAACGCAATCCCGATCAGGAACGAACCCAGAAACCCGGCTGGTCGATTCCGAAACTGATACCGGTGCTCCATGTTCAGAAAGTTCAAATTCAGGATACCCAGGAGATAGAGGCCAAAAATGATGACGACGATGCCTCCGAACCGTCGCAGATGCTCCTGGTAGGTCATCAACGCCTGCCCTAACAGACTGGCCGATGCGCCGAATGCGATGAACACCGTTGAAAACCCTGCGATGAAGAGCAGAGAGTTCAGCACGATCGCCTTCCGAAAGCGGTTCCGTTCGGAGATATCGGTGAGCTGCTCAATCGAGAGTCCCGTGATGTAGGAAATATAGGAGGGGACGAGCGGCAGCACGCAGGGCGACACGAATGAGAGCAGTCCCGCGGAAAATGCTGCCACGAATGAAATCGACTGCACCGAATCAGTCATACTTAGGATCCCTGCAATAACGATTCGACCAGGCGCTTCCCCGCAGGCGCGCTCCAGTCACGGGCCCCGGGAATCCGGTTGCGAATGATGCCCTTGCGATCGATCAGAAAGGTCATGGGCAGCTGGCGTGCGCCATACTGAAGCCCGATGCGGAAATCGGCATCGTGCAGAACAGGCAAGGTAAAGCCGACCTCTCGTTGGAAAGGGCGCGTCACGGCGGCACCCTGCGCATCGGTTGAGACGGCCAGAATTTCAAAATCTTTACGACTGAACGTTCGATACAGCCGTTCCATCGCCGGCATCTCAATTTTGCAGGGGCCACACCAGGTCGCCCAAAAATTCAAAAGCACGACCTTGCCGCGGAATTGATCGAGCGTCACATTGAACCCTTCAGAGTCTCGCAGAAGGAAGTTCGGGGCTTCCTCATCGACCTGAGGAATGCGCTCGACAACGGGCATCGGAGCGCCTTGCTTGGAGAAGGATGCCCCTCGGGCGTCGGCAGAAAATCCTCCGCCGACCATCACCGCTGCCGCAACTATGGAAAGTACTGGCCAACGATTCATCTTCACCGTTATGACCTTGGAGGCTCTTGAGCCGAGGCCGCCTGCGCGGCCTTCTCCGCAGGCTTGAGCAGATTCGTCAGTACCTTGAGGTTGTCCAATCTGGTCCAGTCCCGAGGGCCGATCACCTTCTCGCGAAGCACTCCCTGCTGGTCGATGATATACGTCTCTGGAACGCCCATGAGTTTATAGCGTTTGTCGGTCTGCCCCCAGGAATCGACCAAGACCGGAAACGTGAGATTCAGGCCCTTTACAAACGGCGGGATCTCCTTCTTCGTCGTGACTCGGTCGATGCTGACCGCAAGAATCACCAGCCCGTCTTTTTCAAAATTCTTGTACAGGACCTCCATCGAAGGCATTTCTTCTCGGCATGGCTTGCACCAAGTCGCCCAAAAATTCAAGAACACCACTTTCCCGCGGTAGTCCGACAGTCGCAATTGCTTGTCGTTTAAGTCAGGCAACTGAAAATCCGGCGCCTCTTTGCCCACCACCAATGGTTCGTACTTGGAACTCTGCAACCAGACCACGAGACACATCACGCCAAGAATGGCCGCAGCGGCAATGACCACTACGCTTCGGGACGGACCGGTCCTCGGCACGGGATTCGGGGAGCTTTGATGCGTATGGTCTGTCATGATCTACGCGTAGGCATGCAGACCGGAGAGCAGAAAATTCACCCCCCAGAAACAAAAAATGACCATCAGAAAACCAAAGATCGCATAGATGGCGGCTTTATGTCCTTCCCACCCCCGAGTCATGCGGGCATGGATATACGCGCCATAAATCAGCCACACGATCAACGACCAAGTTTCTTTCGGGTCCCAACTCCAATACCCGCCCCATGCGTAATTGGCCCACATCGCCCCGAGGATGATCCCGAAGGCCAGCAGCGGAAACCCCAACATGATCGCCTTGTAGCCAAGCTCATCAATGGTTTCAAGATCGGGAAAGGCCGCGTAGAAGCGGGACTGACTGTCACGATTGACAGCCCGTTCCTTGAAAAGATACATCAGGCCCAATCCCCCCGCCATGGCGAACGCCGCGTAGCTGGTTAAGGTGACGGAGACATGGATGTAAATCCAGTAGCTGTTCAACGCCGGCACAAGCGGCTCGGCGGTTTGATAGCGGTAGGGCAGGAGGGATGCGGCGCCCATGGCGATAAACCCAATCCCCACCACAAAGGCCCCCACCGCCTTGATCCGGTATCGGAACTCTAGGAGCACGTATCCCAAGATAATGGCCCAGGAGACATAGGCCATCGCTTCGAACTGGTTCGACCAAGGCGCAAAGGTCCCGGCATGCTCCATTCGTTCAAATGCCCGCGTCGTCAAGGCCAGAGTGTTCAGCACCCACCCGAAGACGGTGACAAGGGTGGCAACCTGTCCCAGTTGGGTCGCCCAGGCCCCATCACGTTCTTCGAGATTCTCGATTAGATGCCCCGCCGGAACCATCTGCATGGCAGGACGCTTCGCGAACAAATACGCCACATACAAACCTAAGGCAGCCAAATAGAGCCAGAACGTCATATCGAAAAGGAACAGTGATCGCATCATACGGACCTCCGTCTATCTCTCATCACGTGCAGCGACGACCGAGTGAGACCTGTCTCAGCACCGCTCCGCATCGATTGTCAGGATTGAGATTGGGCGTTGATTTTCTCCGTCAATTTCCTAAATTCTTTCTGGAAATCGATCTGACTCTTGTGCGTGGTTCCACCAAGGTAAAGCGTGACACCGGACTCGCCTGGAACGATCTTCGCCCACAGCCGTCGATGATAAATCAATGACGAGAGCGTCATCCCTACCACCAACATCGTACACCCGATCCAGACCATATTGATGCCCGGATTCCTGGCAATCTGCAGACCGGTGAACTTCTTCGGCTGATACTCAATAAATTCAAATTGGTACGCCGAGTCTTTAATCTCAAACAGGTCGGGATAGTGGTAGAACACCCACGGCGTGGACTGCACGCTACTCCGCTCATCAACCGTCAGGCGAATGGCCGGGTTGGCATGCTCGGCAGTTTTTGAGAACACTTTCTTTTCGGTCGAATTAAAGGCAAAGTCCGCCACAAAATCCGTCATCTTCATCTTCAACGGAAGACCCTCGACAGCCTTTTCCTTGTTCCACTCCAGGTCTACCGTGGCGATAATCTTGTCGCTGCCCTTCTCCTTGATGTTGATTCGCGCAGCTTCAATTTGGTCCCAGGCGTCGCCATAGCTGGATTGGTAGAACCAAATTCCCTTATAGACCAGCGGATCATTAACCGTAATCGTCTTGGTCGCGGTGGGAGCCCCCTGATCGATCACAGTCAACGTGCTGTTATAGGATTTGACCGACCCGTTCTCGTGGTAATCGATCCAGAACTTATCGACACGAAGATCAAAATTCCCCCGTGGGATATGGTACGTCTGCCCTTCCAGGCACACCCCAAACTCTTGAAATCCATAGTAGCTCCCGAGCAATCCCCCCAACACAATCACCGTTGCGCTGAGATGGGCAACATGCGCCCCGACCCGGCCCATAATGCCCTTGGTCGCGTAGACTGTCACCTCGCCGGGATC
>JACOEF010000158.1 GCA_024998705.1 Nitrospira sp. | reverse complement strand
TGGCGAACGCCAACGACGAGGGGGATGTCCCCCTTATTCTCAGGCTGCGCAGCGTGCGCATCACGCTGGTGTGGATTTAAATAAGACGTCCCTGATTTTAGATGCGAAAATGTGAACGATGGGACGGACCATTCACTGCACGAAAACGCTCGAACGCTAGCACAATCACTCGCTATTTTGCAACCGCACGGGGGGAATTACGACCGGTAACTCGCGTTGATCCGCACGTATTCATAGGACAAATCGGTCGTCCACATGTGTGCTCCGGCCTTGCCCTGTGCGAGATCGACGCGAATGGTGAATTCTTTCGCCTGGAAGACCTTGGTCAGTTTCTGCTCGGCCACGCGGCCCAGTCCTTGCCCGTTCCGTACCATCGGGACGTCTCCAAATTGCAGGTTGACCCGACTGGGATCGATGGGTACCCCTGCGCGACCGAGAGCTGCCATCACACGGCCCCAGTTGGCATCACCGCCAAAGAGTGCGGTCTTCACCAGGTTGGAGGTGGCGATCGTTTGGGCGATTTGTTTGGCTGCCGTTGTGGACCGGGCGCGCACGACCTCTACCCGAACGACCTTGGTCACGCCTTCGCCGTCCCAGCAAATTTTTAAGGCCAGCGTACGGCAGACTGTTTCAACCATGGCGCAGAACCGACGAAAGTCCGGCGAGCCTGGCTTGAGAGTCGAATTGCCGGCCATTCCGTTCGCGAGGCAGAGGACTGTGTCGTTGGTGCTGGTATCGCCATCGACGGTAATGCAGTTGAATGATTGATCAACCGCCTGGCTCAGCGCTGTCTGAAGCGCAGGTCGGCCAATGGCCGCATCGGTCGTGAGATAGCCGAGCATGGTGGCCATGTTGGGATGGATCATGCCGGATCCCTTGGCCATGCCGCCGACCGTCACCATCCTCCCTCCGAGTCGCGCGCGCACCGCCGCCTGTTTGGGTTTCAGGTCCGTGGTCATGATGGCTTGGGCCGCGTCAGCTCCACCGCGGCGCGTGACTCGGGTGAGCAGGGTCGGGACGGCCGGTTTGATGCAGTCGATCGGAAGGGGTTGGCCGATGACCCCGGTCGATCCGACAAAGATGGTGTGGGGCGCAGTGTTGAGGGCCGTGGCAACCAGTTGCGCCATCTCCTTGGCCACTCGCATTCCGTCTGGTCCGGTGCAGGCGTTGGCGTTCCCGCTGTTGACGAGGATGGCCCGACCGACACCTTTTTTTAGATGCAGACGATCGAGCACAACCGGCGCGGCCACGACTTGATTGGTAGTAAAGACGCCGGCGACGGGTCCTTCCTGCTCGGAGACCAGTAAGGCCAAGTCGAGTTGTTTCTTTTGCTTTTTCTTGATGCCGCAATACATTCCGGCGGCCCGAAAGCCGATGGGTGCGGTGATACCTCCTGAGATGATCTTCATAGTGATCCTGTGTGATGAGAAATGGTCCGTAGCGCGGAGTCGCCTAGACCTCAAGTTAGGGATAGATACCCGGCGCCACCAGGCCCGTCTCTTCGGGATAACCGAGCATGAGATTCATGGCTTGAATTGCTTGTCCTGCTGCGCCCTTGATCAGGTTGTCGATAGCCGCCACGGTCACCACCCAGCCGGCTCGGGAATCGGTGTGGACTGCGAGATCGCAATAGTTGGCGCCTCGCACATGACGGGGATTCGGCATCGCGCCTTCGAGCAGTCGCACAAATCGTTCCCCTTTGTAGAAGTCTCGATAGAGCGCCCGCAGTTCGACGACATCGAGCTTGCCCTTCATGCGCGCATAGGCCGTGCTCAGGATGCCTCGATTCATCGGCACCAGGTGCGGCGTGAAGGCAATGGTGACAGCGGAGGTCCGTCCCGTGCCCGCTTGTATACGCGTTCCTGCCAATCCTGTCAGTTCCTGCTCGATTTCCGGGATGTGTCGATGTTGGCCGATCTTGTAGGGTTCCAGGGACTCATGTGCTTCCGGGAAGTGGTAGGGCAAGGCCGGACTTCTTCCCGCGCCGGACACGCCTGATTTCGCATCAATTACGATCGTGTCCCGCACAATCAGGTCATGGGCAATGAGGGGCGCCAACTGCAAAATTGCCGCCGTTGGATAGCAGCCGGGTGAGGCGACAAGCCGGGCCTGCGCGATGGCCGATCGATGGAGCTCCGGCAGGCCATACACGGCGCTTCCGATCAGGTCCGGGTGCGCGTGCGCCGTCTGGTACCAGGTTTCATAGGTACGAGGATCTTTGAGTCGGAAGTCTGCGCTCAGGTCGACCACGCGTTTACCGGCTTTCATGCAGCTCGCCACAGGGCCCATGGATTTGGTGTGGGGGAGGGCGAGAAACAGCACATCGGCGCGCTCGGCCAGGGCCTCAGGTGCCAGGGCCTCGAAGGTGAGTGGAACGATGCCCTGCAAATGGGGGAACACGGTGGAGACAGCGGTGCCGGCCGACTTCTCGGATGTGACCGCGGTCAATTGAACGTGCGGGTGTTGCGAGAGCAGCCGCAGTAACTCCGCTCCAGTATATCCACTGCCCCCTGCCACTGCTACTCGTACCGACGTCATGTCGCGCCTCCCGGCCAATTGCGAGTTATTGTTCGATCAGTTCATCGCACACATAAAAAAAGGGAAGGCTGCGGAGCCTTCCCTTTTGACACCCTGTCGCTCCAGCGTAGCTTTATCGCTTCGAGTATTGGAAGCGCTTTCTGGCGCCCTTCTGGCCGTACTTTTTGCGTTCTTTCACGCGTG
>JACOEF010000290.1 GCA_024998705.1 Nitrospira sp. | reverse complement strand
GGGGCTTCATCTGCCAAAGTTGCCATATGCCGGAGGTCGACCGGCCGGTGGCCGAAAACGGGCCGATCAGGCGTGGGCGTCGACATCTTTGGCGGGGAGGGCACGATCCCGACATGGTGAAGCGGGCTGTAGCGATTCAGGTGAAAGCCGATCCTCCGGCTCCCAAACCGGGCGAGCAGGTTACGGTCACGCTCTCCCTGATGAATGCCGGGGCCGGGCACAAGATTCCGACCGGCGATCCGGACCGGCACTTTACGGTGGAATTCACGGTTCAAGACGGGAACCGGCAGGTGTTGGCCGAAAAATCGCACACGATGGGCCGCTGGATTATGTGGCAACCGGCCATCGTAGAGTTGTACGCTAACCGCTTGCTCCCCTTGGCCAGTCGGGAGTATCAATTTACCTACCGGATGCCGGAGGCATCCAAGGGGTTGACGCTGAAGGCCCGCGTTCGGTACCACATTCTGACCGACGGGCAGCACGAGATGTTAAAGACCAAGTACGGCCTCATGGCGGATGACCCGTACGCGTATACGGTCTATGAGCGTGAAGTGCCGCTGAATGAGACGCTGGCGAGGGCATTGGTCGATCCCTTGCCCGAACCGCCGCCGATGGCCTGTGCGAGCCCGACCGTATCGAAGGGGTAACCAATCACCGACTGAGATCGAGGAACCCATGCCACATCCATTACTCATTGATAGTGAAACGCTTCAGAATCGCCTGGGAGAACCAGGCCTCGTCGTGCTTGATGTGCGAGGCAGGGCTGCCTACGAGTTTGGGAGTCATATCCCCGGTGCCGTGCAATCCACCTGGCATGAATATAGCGACCCCAATGCTGTCGCCAAGGGGTTGCTGGATCCGGACTTGAAACGAATCGAGAAACGCGTGCAAGCGCTCGGGATTAATCAGGATAGCGAAGTGGTGATTTATTCGAACCCCTTCGACAATTGGGGCGATGAAGGCCGCATGTTCTGGATGTTGGAATACTTGGGCCACAAAAACCTCAAGGTACTGGACGGTGGATGGGTGAAGTGGATCAATGAACGCCGGCCGTTCGAGCATGGTGCCGTCCGGTGCGCGCCGGGCAATTTCGTCGTCTCGCCGGTCGAGTCGGTGATCATCATGAAAGAGGAGTTGAAAGGGATTGTGCGGAAGGCGAACCCGACGACTACGATCGTGGATGCGCGAAGCCTGGAAGAGTATCTCGGTAAAGAAATTTCCGGTATTCCGAGGCCCGGCCATATTCCCGGTGCCGTCCATGTGGCGTGGAGCGGATTTCTGAACCCTGACGCCACGGTGAAGGATCTGGCCGGCATCAAGGCGCAGCTGGACTCGAAGGGGCTAAATCCTCAACAGGAGACGGTCTGCTATTGCACGGGCGGGGTGCGCTCGGGCTGGCTTTATTTTGTGTTGCGTCTGGCGGGGTATGAGCGGCTGCGGAATTACCCGGGATCCTGGTGGGAATGGAGCCGAGATTTTGCGTGCCCGGTGGAAAAGGATTTGCTCGCGTTGCAGAAACTTCTCGGCCTGTCGGAGTCACAGGTGCCGAGCGGCATGCGTCCGTCTTGACAGGATGCAGGGCCGTCTTTATGCTGAAATGTAGTGATCTTGCAATTGTGCGTTTTACATACTTAGAGAGGAGGCGGTTCATGCAGACTGCTCAATGGCGGGGAGTCGTGGTAGCCGGTGTGATGATGGCGCTCGTCGGGGCGCCGATGGTAGCCGGTGTGGCTTTCGCGGCAGGAAATAAACATCAGGCTGAAGCGGTGGAGCATGCCAAGGAAGCCGTAGCGCATGGGAAGCAAGGCCACGCGGATGCGTTGGTCAAGCATGCGGAAGCGGCGCTCAAGCATGCCGAGGGCGCGGTGGCCGAAACCAAGAATCCCCATGTCACTGAAGCCATCAAGGGGCTCAAGGACGGGATCGAGCACGGCAAGGCCGGCCACGCCGATGTGGCGACCAAGGCCGTTGAGAACGCCCTTCCCCATCTATCGGAAGGGATGTAGTCGGTTCTTGCGCGTGACGGTGTGTAGGGTGAAACGGGCAGGGTTGTCCCTGCCCGTTTTTCTTTGTCGAGAAAGGCGGCATCATGCGGGTCGGGTATTTCCAATTTGATCCGGTGTTTGGGGAGGTCTCGCGGAACCTCGACCACGTGAGTGCTCGACTCGGGCAGGTGGAGGCCGACCTGATCGTGTTGCCTGAATTATTTGCGACCGGCTACCAGTTCGTTTCGCAGGACGAGGTGTTCCAACTTGCGGAGCCGGTGCCGGATGGGGTGACTACGACACGGCTATCGGAGATCGCTGCGCGCCGCGGGATGACGATCGTGGCCGGTTTGCCGGAACGGGACGGTCGGCACTGTTTTAATTCGGCGGTGGTGGTCGGGCCCAAGGGATTCATCGGCTGTTATCGAAAATCCCATCTCTTTTTCGAGGAAACGCTGTGGTTCACGCCGGGCGACAGCGGATTTCACGTCTGGGATATCGGCATGGCCAAGGTCGGCGTGATGATCTGCTTCGACTGGTATGATCCGGAATCCGCCCGCACGCTGGCGTTGCAAGGCGCGGAGATCATCGCCCATCCGTCCAACCTGGTGCTGCCCCACTGTCCGGACTCCATGGTGACCCGCTGCTTGGAGAATCGAGTCTTCAGCGTGACGGCGAATCGGATCGGCAGCGAAGCGCGCGGGGGGAAGGAGCGGCTGACGTTTATCGGAATGAGCGAAGTCGTCGGTCCACGCGGCCGCATTCTGCATCGCGCGCCACGTGAAACCGAGGATCTTACGATCGTTGAGATCGACCCCGCCGAAGCCAGGGTCAAGGCGCTCAATGACTACAACGATCTCCTACGCGACCGGCGCCCAGCCTTGTATGGCGACTAATCCCGCATCGTCTACTTTTCATGACTCAACTTGCGTCACTCACGAGCACACGGTAGGATGAACCATGTCCATTCCACTCGGTAAAGGCATTCTCCTCGTGGCCGCGCCGGCATTGAACGATCCCAACTTCCGGCAGGCGGTGGTGCTTCTGTGTGAACATGGACCGGAAGGGGCGCTGGGTGTGATCGTGAACCGTCCGACCGCCATGTCCATCTCTGAGGCGCTTCCGCAGGTACCGATTCTGGAAGGCCAACCGCATGTGTTGTATTCCGGCGGTCCCGTGCAAACCAACCAGGTGATGATGCTCTACCGCATCAATCAGACGCCCGAAAATTCGCATCAGGTGTTTGATGGCGTCTGCTTGGGGGGAGACCTGGAGATCATGGAGCGGATTCTGATGGAGAAGCCGGGGCAGGAGTCGTTTCGAGCCTACCTGGGGTATTCGGGCTGGGGGCCCGGCCAGCTGGAGTCGGAAATGCAGGTAGGCTCCTGGATTACGTTGCCTGCCGATCCCTCGATTGTGTTTGAAAAAGAGCCGACTCGCATCTGGTCGGATATCTTTGTCTCCCTGGATGATACTTCCCGCCATTATGCTGATATGCCGTTCGATCCCACCTCCAACTAGCTAATATTGGTCGTCGCTCGTCGTTCGTATTTCGTAGGACTGAAAGACTTTCCGTGCTTGACGAGATGCGATTTACGCTTCACGAGATACGTGACTTCCGAGCATCTTCGCCAGAAACCGTCCCGTGTGGGACTGCGCGACTTTCGCGACCTGTTCCGGACGACCTTCCGCGACGATCTGTCCACCTGCGTCGCCTCCTTCCGGCCCGAGATCGATCACCCAGTCGGCCGTCTTGATCACATCCAAGTTGTGCTCGACGACGATGAGGGTATTTCCGGCGTCCACGAGTTTGTGTAGCACCGTCAGCAATTTCTTGATGTCGTCCAGGTGTAGGCCGGTCGTCGGCTCATCGAGGATATAGAGCAGATTGTGCGCCGAAGGATCTTGCAGTTCGGCGGCGATCTTCAGCCGCTGCGCTTCTCCTCCCGACAGGGTGGTGGCTGCTTGGCCCAGCCGCAGGTAGCCCAACCCGATCGACGACAGCAGGTAAAGTTTTTCGGTCAGCTTCGGCGAGCCGGAGAAAAATCCCTGCGCCTCCGTCACGGTGAGGTTCAACACATCGTGGATCGTTTTGCCCCGGTACCTGATGCTCAGCACCTCCGGCTTGAAGCGTTTGCCGTCGCATTGCTCGCAGGTGGCGTAGATGTCTTCGAAGAAATACATCTCCAGCTTTTCATACCCATTCCCTTCGCATCGTGCGCAGCGTCCCTCGGCAGAGTTGAAGGAGAAATGCCCGGGTGTCAGGCCGCGCCGCAGGGCATCCCGCTCGGAGGCGAACAGGGTGCGGATCTCGTCGAATGCCTTCAGGTAGGTGATGGGGTTGGAGCGTGGCGTCCTGCCGATCGGCTGCTGGTCGATGAGACGCACGCCGGCCACATGTTCGAGTCCTTTGATGGCCTGAAACTTCCCCATCGGCAACGACTCGATGCGAAAGGCGCGGGCGGCGGCCCGGTAGAGGGTCTTTTCGATGAGCGTGCTTTTGCCCGATCCCGAGACGCCGGTGATGCAGACCAACATGTGGAGTGGAATGCGGACCACGAGATTCTTGAGATTGTGCTCGGCCGCTCCGGCGATGCTGACCACCCTGCCGTTACCCGAGCGTCGAGTCTTCGGCAGGGGAATGCTGGCCTCTCCGCGGAGGTAGCGGGCGGTGAGGGAGGCCGGATCGGCGAGAAATTGTTTGCGCGGCGCCGAGCAGACGAGGTGCCCTCCCTGCTCGCCCGATCCGGGGCCCATTTCGATAATGTGGTCGGCCGCCTGAATCATCAACGGATCGTGCTCCACGACGACGACGGTGTTGCCGTCATTGGCCAGATCGTGCAGGATCCCGGCCAGGGTGTCTGTGTCGCGCGCGTGTAGGCCGATCGTCGGTTCATCCAGTACGTAGAGTGTGCCGACTAACCGGGAACCGAGCTGGTTGGCCAACGCAATTCGTTGTGCTTCCCCGCCGGACAGCGTTTTCGTCTGCCGTGCTAGTGTGAGGTAGTTCAAGCCCACGCGGAGCAGAAAGGTCAGCTTCGCGTGGAGTTGGCGCAGGATATCCTTGGCGATTTCGGCGTCGAAGGCCGGTAGGACCAGGCGCTCAAACCAAGCGGCTGCGGAGTCGATCGTGAGGTCACCGATCTCTACGATGTCCTGCCCTGCCAGTTTGACGAACCGGGCGGCCGGTTTCAGGCGGCTGCCGCGGCACGCCGTGCAGGTAGCGGGACTGCGGTAGCGGCTGAGCAGTACGCGCACGTGCAGCTTGTAGCGTTTGGTTTCCAGATAGTCGAAATACTGCCGGATGCCCTCAACGTCAGGGCTCCCTTCCCAGATCAGCTGTTGCACCGCTTCGGGAAGTTCCTGAAACGGGGTGGTCAAATCCACGCCCTGTTTTTTCATCGCTAATAACATCTGCTTCTGCCACCAATCCGAGCCCGGCTTGCTCCACGGCTCGATGACGCCACCGGCAAGCGATTTGCTACGGTCGGGGATGACCAGGTCCTTATCGTATTGCAGAATATTGCCGAACCCTTTGCATTCGGGGCAGGCTCCCAGCGGGTGGTTGAAGGAGAACAGCAGCGGACGTAGTGGTTCGAAGGTCCGCCCGCACCCTTGGCAGCGAAAGTGGGTGCTATAGGTCCGGAGGCCGTGCCCTATGATCAGGACCTGGCAGGTGCCGTCGGCTTCTTGAAACGCAACTTCGATGGCTTCGATCAACCGGTGGCGGTTATCCGGCCTGAGCACGAGTCGGTCCAGCACGACTTGGATGCCCGATTCGCGGGTCTCCGGGAGCACCGCCTGCTCGTGAAGATCCAGGAGTTCCTCACCGCATCGCAGCCGGGTAAATCCTCGCTTCAGGAGTGAGTCGAGCAGGGAGCGGTCGTGGCCGGGGCCGAGATCCTTGAGGGGAAAGAGAATCATGGCTCGCGCGTCAGGAAATCGTGCCAGCAGTTCCTCGGTGACCGACCCTGGATGGTAGCCTCGCGCCTCTTGTTTGCAATCCGGGCACACGGGTTTGCCGATTTTGGCGAAGAGCAGCCGCAGCAGGTCGGCGAGTTCCGTGGCCGTGCCGACCGTCGAACGGGCGGTACGAATCGGATTTTTCTGTTCGATCGCAATGGCGGGGCGAATGTTGGTGATGCGGTCGACGTCGGGCCGGTTGACCTTATCAAGAAACATCCGCGCGTAGGTGGAGAGCGATTCCACGTACCGCCATTGTCCTTCGGCGAACAGGGTGTCGAAGGCCAGGGACGATTTGCCGGATCCCGAGAGGCCGGTGATGGCGGTGACCTGGTTGTGAGGGATCCGCAGGGAAATGTTTTTGAGATTGTTTTGGCGTGCGCCTTCGACGATCAAGTCGTTCGTGGTGCGATCTGGGGGAATACGGTTGGCCACCCTGGAGTCCTCTGCCGGAGAAAGCCGACCATCGTAGCAAGCGCCGGCAGTGATCGCAATGTGGCGACGCGGCATCAGCGCTGAGTCCCGTGTGATCCGGCCGGCAGATTCGTATAATAACGCTCTCATTGAGAGGACTGTCGGGGGGAGAACTGTCGGGAGGACTGTATGGTTGATCGATCAGTCTATCTGGCGCGTATCGGATATCAAGGATCGGTGGTTCCGTCGGCTGAGACGTTGCGCGGTTTGCATCTCGCTCATGTCCTGACCGTGCCGTTCGAAAATTTGGATATCCATCTCGGGCGTCCCATCTCATTGGAGCCATCCGACCTTTTTGAAAAGATCGTGTGTCGTCGTCGGGGCGGGTACTGCTATGAGTTGAACGGATTGTTTGCGCTCTTATTGGAGCAGCTTGGATATGTCGTCACGCGATTGGCTGCCCGGGTGTTATATGGAACGGAGGGCGTAAGGCCTCGAAGTCACCAGGTCCTCCTCGTTCATCTGGACGGGGAGCGCTGGATTGTGGATGTGGGATTCGGAGGGCAGGGATTGCGCGAGCCGTTGCCGCTCACGGTCGGCGAGGAACATCGGCAAGGGCCGGATCAATTTACGCTCACGACCGACGAGCGGGGAGAGCATGTGCTGCAATGTCGCATCGAGGAGGCCTGGGTGAACCTCTATTCCTTTACGCTCGAACCCTGGCTGCCGGTGGACTACCAGTTTGCCAACTATTACCACTCGCATGCACCTGAATCGCCCTTC
>JACOEF010000381.1 GCA_024998705.1 Nitrospira sp. | reverse complement strand
GCTGGCGGGCGAGTCGCTGGACCAGTTTTGCCATAACCAGATCTACCGTCCGCTTGAGGCACAGCCGCTTGCGTACATCCCGCGCGGACTGCACGCCACCCCAGCTGCCGTATTGGAATCAACCGCGATCGCTCCGACGGAAGACGATCCTTGGAGGGGGCATCTGTTGTGCGGCGAAGTGCACGACGAGAATGCCTTTGCCCTGGGCGGTGTGGCCGGCCATGCCGGGTTGTTCGGCACGGCGCGCGCCGTGCTCGCGGTGGCGAAGGCCTGGATGGAAGGCCGGCGCGGGAAGGCGGGATTGTTGCATCCTGACCTGGTCACGTTGTTTACAACCCGGCAGCAGGGAGTACCGAATGCCAGCTGGGCCTTGGGGTGGGATACGCCGTCAGCCCCGTCTTCTTCCGGCACTCACTTCACATCCGACTCGTTCGGGCATCTCGGCTATACCGGGACGTCGCTCTGGATGGATCCGGTCAAAGAGTTAGAGGTGGTGATGCTGTCCAACCGGGTACATCCGACGAGGAGAAATGAACGGATCAAGACATTCCGTCCGCTCATTCATGATCTGATTTGCCGGGAATTGTTGGGAACTTAGGCTGGCAGGTCCGGATAGTCGGTCCAGGTTTCTTTTTCGGCCAGGTAGCGGTTGCCCTTGAAGTTGAGGCGGGTGCGCAATCGGGTAAACCCCACTCGCATGAGTTTTTCGACCACGGCCTTGACGGCAGCATTCGTAGTGGAGTGCGCTGGGTCTTCCACGGCATACGCTTCATAGGTAACTTTCCCCGTATAGCCCGCCGCCACACGATTGACCAGAACGGCCCGATTGAAATAACGATCACTCGGGTCGATCCCCTCGACTTGATGCCGTTCGATTAATCCCTCTTTTTTAAAGAGGAGGGGGAGTCCACTCATACAAACCTCCGTCCATCATCCGCAGGGAGCGTCTTACGGGTCTCGATTATAGGGACCTCCTTTCCGGAGTGCAACCGTCGTTGACAAGGTTCTCCGGGGGTTTCTATGATGCGCGATTCGCGTAGCGGTGCTCGAACGTCGAGGCGCCGATGCGAGCACCTTCTATGTCGATGAACATAAACGTCCCCAACAGTCTGACGATGCTGCGCATCCTCTTGATCCCGGTGTATGTGGGGTTGCTCAACTATGAACAATTCGACTACGCGCTGGCAACGCTCTTCATTGCCGGGCTGACGGATGCGCTGGATGGAATCATTGCGCGTGTGGCCGATCAACGGACCAGGCTCGGAGAGGTCTTGGATCCTCTGGCCGACAAGCTCATGCTGACGACAGGGTTTATTACGCTCTCTGTGATGCATCTGGTCCCGCTCTGGCTGACGATTCTGGTGGCCAGCCGCGATCTCATGTTGATGCTGGGCGCGGCCGTCGCCCATTTCACCCATACTCAGGTCGATATTTCGCCGACGGTGTTGGGGAAGGGCACCACACTGATTCAACTCGCGACGCTGGTCGCGATTGTTTTTTTTGCCTCTCGACGGCTCGATCTCACTACGCTTGACCCGCTCCTGTATCTTATGGGCGGCGTTACCCTCCTGTCCGGCCTGCATTATCTCTCCCGCGGCTATTGCCGCATCACGTCCAGCCAGGCTTAACGAATCGACGATGTGGTGGCCGCGTCGTTCGGTCTCCGCCGCTGGTCCGCTTTCGTGCATTCGTTTGACAGTTTTTAGGTCGTCTTATAGACTTCGATCATAGTTTCCCGCTGCATACGTACGTGTCCTGCCTGGGTCTCAAAGGAGTGGAAACCACGTTATGAGTACATTCGCCTATGTCGGACGGAACCGCCAGGGTGCTGTAAAGAAGGGCGAACTCACCGCCAAGACGAGAGATGAGGCGGTGGAGCAGCTTCGCAAACAGCAGGTCGTCGTCACCAGCCTGGAAGAAAAGTCCGGCTTGGGCGGAAAGGTTAAGTTTAGCTTAGGAAGCGGTCTGACCGACAAGGACCTCGTGGTCTTCACCCGGCAATTCGGCACGATGATCAATGCCGGTCTGCCCCTCATTCAATGCCTCGACATTCTTTCCACTCAATCTGAAAACAAAGTATTGCGCGAAACGGTCGGCGACGTGAAGAACAGCGTGGAAGCCGGCTCGACGTTCTCCGATGCGCTGAAAAGGCATCCCAAAGTGTTCGATGACCTCTATGTCAATATGATCCATGCCGGTGAGGTCGGCGGTCTGCTCGATACGATTCTGACTCGTCTGGCCAAGCACATCGAAAAGGCGATGAAGCTGAAGGGCCAGATCAAGTCGGCCATGGTGTATCCCACCGCCATCGTCGGCGTGGCGGTCATCATCATCGGCGTCTTGATGGTGTGGGTCATTCCGGTCTTTGCGCAGATGTTTATGGAAATGTCGGGCGGGAAAGTGGGCTTGCCCGGTCCGACCCAAATCGTCATCAATGTCAGTAACTTTTTCCAAAGTTACTGGTACGCCATGGGCGGTGCCATGGTTGCGGCGGTGATCGCGATCAAGCGATATTACGCG
>JACOEF010000580.1 GCA_024998705.1 Nitrospira sp. | reverse complement strand
CAAACAGGACGGCGCGATACGCAGCAATGAGCGGTACTAAGGGGTTGAGAGCCAGGAGGGCAAGATATTCGTTGGACACAATGGGCCTATAAAAAATCGGGGTCAGAAAAAACAGGAGGGAGAGCGCGATCCCCACCAGCTGCGCCACGTCACGGTAAAAGACATTCCAGGTGGCAACCATAAAGCTCAACCCTGCGATGAGCATGGCTTGAATAACCAACAGAGAGAGCAGCGCGAGGGGATTCCACGGTACCAATCGGCCATACCACCAGAGAATTCCGTACAGCAGAGGTAGACTCAGAAGGAAAGTGATGAGGTGTGAACCTGTGTTAACGAGTATGAGAGTCGCAGGCGGAAAGGCAGGCTTTCTGACGAGATCCCGGTGAGTAAAGAACAGAGGGCCGGCGGACGCCAGTGCACTGCTGAACCAAGTCCAAGGCAACAGAGCGCTAAAGACGAAGGCTGGAAAGTGATCGATATCGACCCGAATGATGCTTCCAAATGTAAACGAGAGGACGGCGAGTTGAGCCAGCGGAAGGATCAGCGACCAGTTCACTCCCAACGCCGATCCGGTATGTCTGAGGTAAAAATCACGTTTAACAAAGTGCCATACCAATTTGCGGTAGTGCCTCATCCGGGACTGCAACCCTGGTTGCTTGTGTGTCGAGGAGGCAAGATTATTCATGTCGCGGCCGCATGCGTCGGGATCGTTTAATAAACTCTACATTCGAGGGGATTACTCAAGGATGTGAGTGTGCCCAGTGCCGCACGATCTCTTCCATAGAAACTGCACGGGCTTTGCGTAAAGCTCCCTCCTTCTGGTGGCGCTCTGGTGCTTCGGTTGTGCGGTGCCCGAAAGGTGCTCAGTGGAACGGATAATTAGCGCCCGCCGCATACGCCAGAGACGCGGTAGCATCACAACTCTATCAGACTAGGCGGGGTCGTCAAATCCGTAGCGCACCGCCATACCATGAAGAGTGGTCCCATGACGTCGTGGCAGGTCTCCCGCCACGACTCGGCCCAGGTTTACCGCCTCCCGCGTAATCTTGCGTCGATCCCATGGCGCACCTCTGGGTTCATGGAGACGCCTAACCCGGTGTCT
>JACOEF010000467.1 GCA_024998705.1 Nitrospira sp. | reverse complement strand
GTCATTGCTTGACTTTCTCTCGCAGAACTATTTTATGCAGAGGGATGGACCTTGATCGGCACGCCCCTCACGCAAGCTGTTCGGCATCCATCTTGAGCGCTACTATGGACCCCACGTTCTGCGCCACTCAACGCCAACCTTAGGACCCATGAAGACCGGCAGGGAGAATTCAAAGACCTTTCGATTCGTACACGCGGCATTCGGGCTATTGTTTGCGGCCATCGCCGTCGCAATAGTGATCGTTTCAGACCGTAGTCTCGGCCCTATTCTCGCGGCGATCGTCATTGGCATCCTGGGTGGTGATGCCGTGGCCAGCGCAATCCGTAACAAGCAGTCTTTATTATCGCGCATAGGACCGTTGCCATGAACAACGCGCTGAAGCATCAATCCCCATCGTTCCGATCCACCCTCTGACCCACCCACTTGACTGCGGGCCAGGGTCTCTTATCTCTTTACTAACGACCGCGGCAGGCGGAAGAGAAAAAGCGCAAGTTCGCTTGCAATGCGCCAGGAGACCTCGTAAGCTCCGGAAAGGATTGCACTCTTTGCCTGTGCGCACCGAATGATTCTCCACGGATAGACCCTGATGGCCACATCGCAACGCGGTTATTACGACATCCTCGGCGTGCCACGCGGCGCGACGGCCGACGACATCAAGAAGGCGTTTCGCCGCCGCGCCCGCGAAATCCATCCCGATCTCCATACCGGCACAAAAAAGACGGAGATGGAGAAGAAATTCAAGGAGTTGAACGAAGCGCACGAAGTGCTGTCGGACCCGGATAAGCGAAAAAAATACGATCAGTACGGCTCAAACTGGGAACAGGCGGAAGCCTATGAGCAGGCGCGACAACAGGCCGGCGCCCAAGCGGGTCGCGGCGGCCAGGCAGGCGGATTCAGCGGCGACTTCGGGGATATCTTCGAGACCTTCTTCGGCGGACGCACTCGTGGTGGCGGCTCTCCGGGGTTTGCGGTTGATGGAGAAGATCTAGAAACCGACGTTCACCTTACCATCCGCGACGTCTTGACCGGGGTCACCCGGCGCATCGATCTCACGGAGCGTGTTCCGTGCAAAGCCTGCGGGGGCAGTGCCATCGTGCGCGGCCGTCCCTGCATCGTGTGCGGCGGCACGGGCACACAAGCTGAGAAACGCACCATTGAAGTCCGCATACCGGCAGGCGTGCAGAATGACACCCGCGTCCGCTTGGCCGGCAAGGGACAACCAGGCATGCACGGTGGCAAGCCCGGCGACCTCTATCTGCGCGTCCATATCCAGGCGAACGGCGTCTTCCGGCAAAAGGGATTCGATATCCAGGTCACCCTCCCCATCTGGCCATGGGAAGCGGCTCTGGGCGCTGAAGTGATGGCGCCGACCCTGACGGAACCGGTGAAGGTAAAAATTCCCCCAGGCAGCAAAGCCGACAGTAAGCTACGCCTCAAGGGCAAGGGCCTCCCGACCTCCACCGGCGAACAGGGAGATCTCTTCCTAAAGCTGAAAGTCGTCATGCCCACCGCCATCTCAGATGAGGAACGAGCGCTCTATGAACAGTTAGGCCGCGCGCGCCATAGCGACCCCCGGGCCGAAATCATCGCCGCATCGCGACGCAGTTCATCCTGACCGACGCCGCACTAAGGCCGACTCCCTCTATGACCATTGCCGAATACGCGCTCCTCGCGTTCAGCTCTCTGTTCGTCATCGTCGACCCTATTGCCGTGGTCCCGGCCTTCCTCGCGATGACCCCACGAGATTCCGTGGCACAACGGCTCCGGACTGCGCGCGTCGCCTGCATGGTCACCGTTGCGCTCCTGACGGGGTTCGCCCTGTTCGGCCAAACGGTCCTCAAATTTCTTGGCATTACCTTGCCGGCGGTGCAGATTGCCGGTGGGCTGATCTTATTACTCGTAGCGCTGGACATGCTCCGGGCACAACGATCCACAGTGCAGGAAACGGCGGCGGAAACCGCGGCCGGCACCAGTAAGGACGACATTGCCATCACCCCGCTCGCCATCCCCATGCTGGCGGGGCCGGCTGCGATCTCGACGGTGATTCTCCTGGAGACGCAGGCCACCACCTGGATATTACGCACCGTATTGCTGGGATGCCTTGTACTGATCGGGTTGGCGAGTTACATTATATTAGCGATCGGCGCACGCAGCGCGAAGTGGCTCAATCCTATCGCCGAGAAGATCATCGCACGGCTGATGGGCCTGTTGCTCGCCGCACTGGCCGTTCAATTTATGGTGAATGCCCTCACCGGAGACCAAGGGCTACTACGCGGGTTACCCGGACATTAATCGCTCTCAACTGAAGGAGGAACGAATGACGACGAAACTGTTCACATTTGCCACCGCTTCGGCCATCGCCTGCGCGCTGACGATCTCCCCCGCCTGGGCGAACCCCGAAGGGGGATACGGCGGACACAGCGGCGGCAGCTACGAAAAAGGCCAACACGGTATGGGCGCCGCGATGATGGAAATGATGATGCACGGCGGCGCCGGGCACCTCATTCGTCATCTTCTGAAGCATGACAAAGAGATCGGATTGAGCGCCGACCAGGTGACCAAGCTCAAGGAGCTCCAGCTCAATCTCGATAAGAACCGAATCAAGATGGAAGCCGATATCCAGGTCGCCGAACGAGAAGTAAAAGCACTCAACGACGACGAGAAGTCGGACATCGCCGCCATCGAAGCCAAGCTCAGGCAAAGCGCCGATGTGCAGATCGGACTCCG
>JACOEF010000052.1 GCA_024998705.1 Nitrospira sp. | reverse complement strand
GTATTTCTTCATTGGTAGGCGGAACAGGGATCGAACCTGTGACCTCTGCCTTGTAAGGGCAGCGCTCTCCCAATTGAGCTATCCGCCCGATTTTTCTCGTTCTCGGCAGATTTTTGGGATGCTATCAACTCCACAAAGCAGTGTCAACAAAGAATCCTGCATTATTCTTGCAAGATTCTTGGATCGCCAAAGTTTTCATCGCAGGAGACCCCAGCCCACGCCGCAAAGGGATTCAACCGCGAGATCTGTTGCGTGGGAAACACGCAGTGTGCACTTTTTTCAACTGTGACGAGTCGACATGCGTATAAATTTGTGTCGTCGCAATATCGGCATGCCCCAACATCGCCTGTACCGATCGCAAATCGGCGCCGCGTTGCAACAGGTGCGTGGCAAATGAGTGTCGCAACATATGCGGCGAGGGAATCCTAGCGATGCCGGCTCGCTGCGCACGCGCGCGCAGCAATTTCCAGAACGCCTGTCGTGTCAGCGGGGTGCCCCGGCGGCTTACGAACACGTAGCGTGACGAACGCTGTTTCAACAATGCCGGTCGCGCCACGAGCAGGTAGGCCTGCAGCGCCTCAACCGCCGGTCGCCCGATCGGCACCACCCGCTGTTTGTCACCCTTGCCGGTAATCCCGACATAGCCCACATCTAGATTGCATTGATCGACCCGCAGCGAAATCAATTCAGACACACGCACACCGGCGGCGTACAGCACCTCCACCATGGCGCGATCACGGTGCTCCTCCGGCAACGGACGAGACGGCAGATCCAGCAGGCGCGTCACCTCCTCGGGACTCAATGTTTTTGGCAACCGGCGCGCGCGCGACGCACTCCGCAAACTCACAGTCGGGTTGGCGGTGATCACCCCCTCCTGCTTGAGAAAGCGGAAGAGACTGCGCACCGCGGCCAGCGCGCGCGCGCGGGACGACGACGCCAGACCGGCCTGATGCAGATGGTCGAGAAATCCGGCCAGCAGCGGAGGCACCATCTCACGCACATCATACACGTGCCGATCCCGAAGATAGCGCTGAAAGGCCGCGACATCCCGCTGGTACGCCAGCAGCGTATTGCGCGACAAGCCACGTTCGATCCGCACGTGATCCCAATACCGCTCGATGAACGACGCCAACGGTAGTTGCTCAGGGATGGACGCTGACGATTCCTCTGGTCCACGGCTCATGAGAATGCCCCTCGCTGGAGATACCCACGCATAGGCTGCGCGACTATAGCCACGCCCCCCTCCGAACACCACGCATCGTCATCGAGTTACCTTGACACCCCCGCACCTGCTTCCTATAGTAACCACACTCGCGGCGAGAACGTTCGTTACGCACAGGAGTCAATGGTTCCTCGATCAGTACCCCGCGCCTCGCACTACCGCGCGTGCAGCGTCGCCCTCGCGGTGGCGTTCCTCGCGGGTCTTGTCACGCTCGGCGTGGCAGCTCCAACACCAAAAAATCCTGCGCCGTCCCGTTCCGGACAGGCCAAAACGACGACCAACACAGGCCAGGCCAGCCTCGACCAAGTCAAACGGTTGATCGACGCGGAACAGCCGGAAGCAGCAGCCGTCATGCTGCGACGATTCATGGAAAGCGGCCCCGCGCCGGACCTCCTCGACGATGCCTATCTGTTGATGGCCGCCGCCATGTTCGGCATGAAAGAGCATACCGAAACGGTCCGTTATGTCAATCAGCTGCTCGGTGAATTTCCCAACTCCGATCTCGCCGATCGTGCCAAACTGCTGCTCGCCAAAACTCACGCGCGCGCGGGCAATCTCGACTTGGCACTGCCGCTACTCTCCGAAGTCCGCAGCCTGTCGGTGGACCCCGCCATCAAACGCGATGCGTTGCGGCTCACGGGCGAATTCCAGGCGCAAAAGAAAGACTACCTTCGGGCCATTCACGCCTGGCTGGAAGAGATCCCCCTGGATGCCGGCGACCAGGCCCACGAGACCGAGGGTCAGATCCGGCAACTCGTGAACGAGCAACTCGACGTCTCAACGCTCGTGCGCGTGCGCGAGGCCTACCCAAGAACCTTTCCGGGTGACCTGGCCTCGATCAAGCTCATCGATCTCCATACCGCCGCAGGAGAAGATCATCTGGTCGAGCGGGATTTGCGCCTCTTCTTAAGCCGCTTCCCCAACCATGCCTATGCCGCGAAGGCGGCCGAACTCCAGGCGGTCGTGCGGACGAAATTCAAAGCACATCCCTACTCCATCGCCGCCATCTTTCCCATGTCCGGGAAACTGGCCCCGTTCGGCACTGAGGTCCTCAACGGCATTCAGCTGGCCCTGGAACGGTCCAAAGACGGGGGTGAGACGCCTTCCATCGGCTTGATCGTCAAAGATACGGAATCCGACCGTGCGGCCTTCCTCGATGAACTCTCGGATGTGCTGTCCGATGATCGCCCGCTCGCCGTCATCGGTCCGCTCCTGTCCAAGAACTTGCCGGTCATGGCGGAAATGGCCGAGCGGACGCGCATTCCATTGATCACGCCCAGCGCCACCGCCCCGAATCTTCGGCGGTTTGGGTCCTACGTCTTCAGCACGGCGCTCACGTACGGCCACCAGGCCAAACGCGTGGCGGACTACGCGAGCCGTGAGCAACACTACAAACGCATCGCCATCCTCTATCCCGATTCTGCCTACGGCCGCGACCTGGCGCGCCTGTTCGCGCAAGAGATCCGGCAGCAGGATGGAGAGATCATCACCAGCGAACCTTACAAGGAGGGCGACACAGACTTCCGCGCGGTCATCGCAAAACTCAAAGCCGAAGACCTCAAGAAGTACGGCGTCGAAGTGTTGGTCGAGCACGATCCCACAAAAGCTCCCGTGAAAGCGGTCGGCAAGAAAAATAAACGCCTGCTGTATTCACCGGGGTTCGACGCAGTCTTTATCCCCGGCCGTTCACTCGACGTAGGCCTGTTAGCGGCCCAGTTGGCCTTCTACGATATCACCGTGCCCCTCCTGGGCGCCAACGGCTGGAACACCCCCGACTTCGCGCGGGTGGCTGATCG
>JACOEF010000885.1 GCA_024998705.1 Nitrospira sp. | reverse complement strand
GATTGCAGCAGTCGCTCTCTGGAGTACGTGGGGGCTGGTGAGCTAACTGGCACCCTTTGCGTTCTCGATGCAGTGCTTCAGTACTACTGCCTGATTATGTTCCGTATCCGATGCCCCATAGAGTAGCGTGATGGTCTGTGCGTGTGCGAGCCGGGCGAGATCTTCGACCGCGCTCTTCTGGGCCGGCAGGCTCAGTTCCTTACGATAACGTGCCTGAAACTCCATCCACTTGGCTGGGTCATGGCCGAACCATGTGCGGAGCGCCGTGCTTGGCGCCAAGTCCTTTCGCCATGCATCGAGACGCGCTTGCTCCTTCGTGCACCCCCTCGGCCACATTCGGTCCACCAGGATTCGAATCCCATCGCGCCCGCTAGGTTTTTCGTAGACTCGTTTGATGCGAATCATGGTGATGGCACTGAATCAATCGGCGCACAAGTATTCGTCACTGCCTCCGGCAAGACCGATGGACGCACGGAGCAGGTCGTGCCTGGCGACGGCATAGGTCGCCGCCCCATCCTTCCCTTCTCCACAAGACGTTCAGTAAGGGCTTGTCTGCCATGAGCGTGATCATGGCCGCGAATGGAATCCCTGATCATCAACTCGACTGCCGTCAGACTGTTCAAGTCCTCTCCTGCCTCAAGGGCCTTGAGGATATCAAATTGGCTGATGGATTCCACATAGCGACGTTGTTCATCCAGCACCGGTCCGCCGGATACATGCGCGAACAGCATCTCGATGGTGGTCGCCATGCCTTCCTGTGCGGTATGGAATCGGATCGTGTTGGTTTCGACGATTTGTCCGACGGGTGCGCCAATTTTTAGCCGAAATTCGCACGTGAACGATGGTGTCGCGTTTCGATGCAGCAACAGCCGTGGAGGCTGCGAGACGGTTCGGTAAGTAGAGGTACTGCGGCCTGCGCTGCTTCTCTGAGCGCGTGATCGTTTCTTCGCTCATCAACTCAGCAAACGAAGTGCCAAGCCGGATGGATGCGGATTCTCTGAGTTCCTGTGCCGTTATAGGTAATGATGCTCTACGTATGAGCGATTCCGCACATGGTCGATCGTGCGGAATGCTTCGGCTCAGGAGATCTGGTGGTGGCGTGACCATGCCGTAGCCCTTCCTGCAGAGTGGATTCCGTTCCCTCAATGCGCGCAGCGAGTAGGATCATATATTGCAATGTCGAATGTCCCATGGGATGGGCTGGACCATACATAGCGTGAAGCGAGCAGGTTGCTCTGTGCACAATGGAGGTGCGTGATGGATACTCAGGTTGTTTCTCCAGGCGATGGCGTCATCGACGAGCAGATTCGTGAGTTGCTGCAGCGCTACCCGCGGTTGACCTTCCTCACCCTTG
>JACOEF010000343.1 GCA_024998705.1 Nitrospira sp. | reverse complement strand
TCGGATTTGGACCCAAGATTTTCGGGCGCCAGATCGGGGAAACGGAATATCTGCTCTCGGTCGTACCCCTGGGTGGATACGTCAAGCTCTTCGGCGAGGACGAACATGAAACCCTGACTCCGGAGGACAAGAAACGGGCGTTTGTCCATCAATCGCTCTGGGGCAAGACGCTCATCGTCGCCGCCGGGCCGATTTTCAACTTCATCCTCGCTTATCTGATCTATACCGCCTATATCGGGCTCGGCTATACGCTGCCGGTCCCGAGTTTCAAAGACATCATTCCTGAAATCGAAGCCGTACTCCCCGGATCACCCGCCGACCAAGCCGGGCTGAAGCCCGGCGACCGGGTCATTCGGGTGAACGATAAAGAAATCTCGACTAACGCCGAACTCCTGAAATACATCTCCCAAAGCAACGGCAAACAACTCACTCTGGACCTGACGCGCGGGGAACAGATCAAAACTGTCCTCGTCACCCCGAACAAGACCACGGTGCAGGACAACGGCAAGCCAACGACCGTCTTCCAGCTTGGCATCGAAGAACGGGCGCCGATCATTACGGCCGTGATCCCGGGGTCTCGCGCCCAGGCTGCAGGCCTCTCGGCTGGAGACCGCGTCGTCCGCATCGACGGGCACGACATTTTCACCTGGTCACAAATGACCTCCCTCGTGCGGGAAAGCCCGAATCGCGCGCTCCAATTTGATGTTCAACGGGGCGGCACCACGCAAACGCTCTCCGTCACACCGATGGGCGAAAAAGCCACCGTAGAAGGAAAGCCGGCCGAAGTGGGAAAAATCGGTATTTCGGCCCAGAACCAAACCATTCTCCAAACGAACGAACCGCTTAAGGCGCCATGGCTCGGCCTCAAGGCAACCTGGGGCTGGACCGAACTGACGGTGGTGGGGATCTACAAAATCATCACGGGAGACATTTCCCGCAAGAACATCGGCGGACCACTCACGATCGCCAAAACGGCAGGGGATGCCGCGGAACAGGGCACCTCCAGTTTGGTGTTCTTGATGGCCATGCTCAGCATCAACCTGGGGGTGTTGAATCTCCTCCCCATCCCCATTTTGGACGGCGGGCACCTCCTATTCTTTTTTATTGAGGCGATTCGCAGAAAACCACTTGAAGATCGGCAGCGAGAACTGGCACAACAGGTGGGACTGGTGCTCTTGGTCGGCATCATGATTTTTGCGTTCTGGAACGATATCGAGCGATTGATTTCCCCATAAGCCCACATGCGCGTTTCTGAAACCCTTATCCCCACATTGCGCGAAGATCCAGGCGAGGCTGAAACGGTCAGCCATCGCCTCATGCTGCGCGCCGGCCTGATCCGGAAGGTTGCCGCCGGGATCTATACCTATCTCCCGCTGGGCCTACGCGTGCTTCGTAAAATCGAGCGGATTGTGCGCGAAGAGATGAATCGCGCGGGCGCGCAGGAACTGCTCATGCCGGTCGCCTCGCCGGCGGAATTGTGGCGTGAAACCGGTCGCTGGGATTTCTATGGCAAGGAGCTGCTCCGGTTCAAGGACAGACACGAGCGCGATTTCTGTCTCGGGCCGACACACGAAGAAGTGATCACCGATCTCTTCCGGCGGGAAGTTCGCTCCTACCGGCAGATGCCGCTGAATTTCTATCAGATCCAGACGAAATTCCGTGACGAAATCCGCCCGCGCTTCGGGTTGATGCGCGGCCGCGAATTTATCATGAAAGATGCGTACAGCTTCGACCGGGATGAAGCCGGAGCCAGACTGAATTATCAAAAGATGTACGATGCGTACAACCGCATCTTTACGCGCTGCGGGCTCACCTTCCGTCCTGTGGAAGCCGACACCGGGTTGATTGGGGGCACCTCGTCCCATGAGTTCATGGTGCTGGCGGAGACCGGCGAGGAAACCATCGTGTACAGCGAAACCGGCACCTACGCCGCCAATGTCGGACGTGCTGAGGTCCTCCCTCCGGAGACCACTGACCATTCAGCGCATCGCCCGCTCACGCCGGTCCCGACCCCCGGACGACGCAGCGTCGAGGAAGTCACTACCTTCCTGAAAATTGCGCCACAGCAGCTGGTCAAGACTTTGCTCTACAGCACCGGCACCGAGACGGTCGCCGTCCTGGTGCGCGGCGATCATGACGTCAATGAGATCAAGGTCAAACGCCTGCTGGGTGTCCCGGAGATTGAGCTGCTGAAACCCGAGCTCGTTCCCGGCCTCACCGGCGCACCGGTCGGATTCGTTGGACCGGTCGGATTGAAGCAGGTCCGCATTCTGGGTGACTGGGCCGTGAAGGCTATGGCTAACTTCGTCGTCGGAGCCAACCAGACCGACACGCATTTCGTGGACGCCAACTGGGAGCGCGACTTCAAGGTGGATCAGTTTGCCGATCTTCGCAACGCACGGGCCGGCGATTCTTCGCCCCGCAAAGACGGCACCCTGAAGACGGCCAAGGGCATCGAAGTCGGACATGTCTTTATGTTGGGCACCAAGTACAGCCAGGCGATGAAGGCCACCTTCCTGGACGCACAGGGACAGGAACAACTGGCGGTCATGGGCTGCTACGGAATCGGCGTGAGTCGAACCGCTGCGGCCTCGGTCGAACAGAACCACGACGCGAAGGGCATCAAGTGGCCGGTTCCGATCGCGCCCTTCCATGTCACCCTGCTGCCGCTTAGCCAGTCGGAAGCCGTGACGCAATTGGCCGATACGCTGTATCGCGCCATGCAAGAGTCCGGCATCGAAGTCCTGTGGGACGACCGGGATGAACGGGCCGGGGTCAAATTCAACGATGCCGACCTCATCGGCGCGCCGTATCACCTCGTCATCGGGGAGAAGGGGTTGGCCCAAGGCCAGGTCGAGCTTAAACTTCGTCATACCGGCGAGACGCGAAAAGTCGCTCCCGACCAAGTGGTGTCCCTGCTCTCCTCACTACTCCACGCCGCATCCTAGCTCCGTTCCCGGATTCGATCCCTGACATCTCACAACGACACCTCCCTTTCGCGAATGCCTACCAGCCCACCCCGCAGAGTGGGTTTGGGAAAATGTCTTTTGCTTGCCTTGATTGCGCGTTGCGATACACTGACTCACACGGAAGAAGATCGGGAGTCGAATCCCGCTCGACACCGCAAGCGCTCCCTGCACAAGCCGTTTTGGAGACCATCGAATGCTGCCTAAAGCCCCCCTGCCTGGTGTAGGCGACGCGACCCTCAAATCCGGCTTCGCAGAAAACATCAAACGAATCAGCTCGCAGATTCTCGCCGCATCCGACATCGACCAAATCCTGCTGGATCTGCGCCATGAAATCCTCGGTTGCTTCGACGCAGAAGATCTCACGTTGTTCGTGGTGGACTCGGAAAAGAAGGAAATCTTCTCGAAAATCCCCCATCTCGAAACGGTCCAGGAAGTCCGTACGCCGATTACGGAGCAGAGCCTTGCCGGGTTCTGCGCGAAATACCTTCGTCCGGTCAACGTCGGCGACGCCTATAGTCCGGTCGAGCTCAGCGCAATTCACCCGTCGCTCGCCCACGATGCCTCGTACGATAAGAACACCGGCTTTAAAACCAAGCAGGTGCTCACCTATCCCGTCGTGGCCGAGAACAAATATCTCATGGGCGTCATCCAGCTCCTCAACAAAAAGAGCGGAGGACGGTTCACGCGCAAAGACGAGGAATGTGTCGCCGAGATCGCCAAAGCCTTGGGAACGGCCTTCTATGCGCTCAGAAAAACATCGAAAAAGCCGCCCTCGAAATTCGACTATCTGCTGACCAACGGAAAGATCTCGCAGCACGACCTGGACAATGCGCTCGCCGAGGCCAAAAAAGGGACCTCTGATATCGAGGCCCTGCTGATCGAGAAATATAAGGTTCAAAAGGCCGAACTCGGCAAGTCGCTCGCCAATTTTCACAAGTGTCCCTATATCGAATACAACGAGCGGACGATCGTCGATATTGAGTTGCTCAAAAACCTCAATGTCGACTACCTCAAGAAAAATCACTGGATGCCGCTCAAGCGAGACCGCGCCGCGATTGAAATCCTGACCGACGACCCCGGCGATCTGGATCGCGTCCAGGACATTAAACGCACCTTCCCCGGCCTGAACATCCGCTTTGCGGTCAGCCTTCGTCGCGATATTTCCCTCTTCCTTGCGAGCACGACCGGGACTCCGGACACCAGCAACAAGATGAACGAGAATGTATCCGACATTCTCGGCGAACTGGTGAACGAGTCCCAGCTTGAGGCGCAGGAAGACGCGTCCAGCGCGGGGCTCGACGAAAACGATAATGCCATCGTCCGTCTGGCCAACCAAATCATCGCCGATGCCTTCCGGCAGGGCACCTCCGACATTCACATCGAACCCTACGGTGAAAAGCGCGATACCCTCGTGCGCTTCCGCGTCGACGGCGACTGTTTCGAGTACATGAAAATCCCGCCGAGTTATCGCCGCGCCATCGTCTCCCGCCTCAAAATCATGGCAAGTCTCGACATTGCCGAACGGCGCAAGCCGCAGGACGGGAAGATCAAATTCAAGATCGGCGAGAATAAGGAAATCGAGTTGCGTGTCGCCACCATTCCGACCGCCGGTTACAACGAAGACGTCGTCATGCGTATTTTGGCCGCGAGCGAACCGCTCCCGGTCGATAAAATGGGATTCTCCGAGCGGAACCTGCGCGAGATTAAGAGTATCGCGGAAAAGCCTTACGGCATCATTCTCTGCGTCGGGCCGACCGGATCAGGAAAAACCACCACCCTGCACTCCGTGCTGGGCTACATCAACACGCCGGACATCAAGATCTGGACCGCGGAAGATCCGGTCGAAATCACGCAATACGGACTTCGTCAGGTGCAGGTCCATTCAAAAATCGGGTTCACCTTCGCCGCCGCGATGCGCGCGTTTCTCCGGGCCGATCCGGATGTCATCATGGTCGGAGAAATGCGAGACAAAGAGACGGCGGATACGGGCATCGAGGCCTCGCTGACCGGTCACTTGGTGCTCAGCACCTTGCACACCAACAGCGCCGTGGAAACCATCACCCGTCTCCTGGACATGGGATGCGACTCGTTCAGTTTTGCCGACGCCATGCTGGGAGTCCTCGCCCAACGTTTGGCGCGACGGATTTGCAAAGACTGTAAAGAAGCGTATCAACCGTCGAAGGAAGAGTATGAGGAACTGCGATTGGGATATGGCCCCGACTACTGGGATTCGTTGGGCGTGAAATTCGACGCCAACTTCAGGCTCTATCGGGGAAAGGGCTGCGACACCTGCAACCGTACAGGGCTAAAAGGTCGGGTGGCCCTCCACGAGTTGTTGCTCGGTACCGAGCAAATGAAGAAGTTGATCCAGAATAAAGCAAAAACGGATGAGATGCTCAAGGCCGGCATGGCGGAGGGTATGACCACCCTGGTCCAGGACGGGATCCAGAAGGTCCTGCAGGGCCACACGACCTATAAAGAAGTCAAAGCCGTCGCCATCAAGTAACGGCTTCACAGCCTATCGACTGGAACGGGATGGAGTCAGGTCGTCCAACTCCTTCTCCAGCCGCGCGATCTCCTGGACTCTCCCCAATTTTCTCGCGAAGCCCACCGCAACAGCCAAGGCCGCGACCGCCTGAGGCCGATTGCCTTGCGCCAGATAGCTGCGGTAGGCGCGCTCGGAATAGGCCAGCGCCCGATCAGGGAAGCCCCGCCGATCCGCAATCCGGCTCAACCGCAGGAGATCGGCAGCAATATCCATCCGGCGTTCTGCCGCCTTGTCCAACTCCAGCGCTCGCTCAAACTCCCGCTCTACAGCGTCGTATTCGTGGCGCTCTTCCGCCAGAATTCCAAGGTTCACATGGTTGCTGGCCTCGGCCTCAAGACGCCCCGATGACTGATTTAACGCCAGCGCCTCGCGGAACAGCTGCTCCGCCTGCCCGACATCGCCTGCCGCTTGCCGGACCAATCCGAGATTATTCCGTAGCACCGCTTCCGCTGTGACATCAGGCCGCTGCTGCAGAAGTTCCAGCGCCTGTTGATAGCGCCGACCTGCATCCTCCCTCTGCCCCTCTTGATACTCCGCAGCCCCCAATGCCGTAAGGCCGCCGATCAAGAGGTCTGTCTCCCCCCATTGCTGCGCCAGGGTGACCGCCTGCCCGTGAAGCGCCATCGCCTCGCGCGTGGCCCCACGATGGAGCGCAAGCCATCCGAGATTGTTCAGCGCACCGATACGCCCCTTCACATCTTCAAGACTCTCGGCCACCTGACGGGCCGCTTCATAGGCTTCACCGGCCCGTGCAAAATCTCCACGAGCCATCCAGCGATCCCCCTGTCCGCGCAAGGAGTCCACCTGTGTGGCCGGAGGACGGGGTACAGAAACGGGAGCAGGCGGCGGTGGATTCGCACACCCGGGCGACAGACACAGCACCACGCCCCACACACCGATCCAGAAGCCATCTCGCCTGTCTCTCATCGGTGCACTTGATCCCCACGTAAGCTCGATGGCCCGGTCGGAGACGGGGCCGCCTGTGGCTTCGGCGCCGGCCCGGCATTCTGGGCAAACCGGTTAAACGGAAACGTCTGCTTGGCGCCACTCACCAGCGTCGACACATCTCCCAACGTGGTCTCGGCGGTCTGAACAACGGGCCGCAGCTCTTGGCTGATCTCTCCCACCGAGTCAGACAAACGCTTCACGCTGATCAGTGTGGATTGGGCGCTATCCAAGATGGCCGGCAGTCGGCTGGTGGTCCGTTGCATATCCGCCGTAACACGATCCACCACACCCAGCGTACGCTGGATCGAACCGGTCATGGCAGGCAGCGCGGTCGCTGTTTGCTCCACGGAGGCAATCGTTCGCTGCACTGACGCCACCACCGCCGGCAAGTCCTGAGTGGCCAACGCGACCTGCTCCAACGCCTTGCCGCCGGCTTTCAGTCGACCCTGCAGGTCCTGAGTGATGGTTTCCACGCGCAAGAGCGTCTGCTTCACAGCCATGAGCACCGGCTCCACCTCGTTGAGGAGATCTCCGATGTCCCGCGGTTCAACAGCCCGCATCGTCTCGCCGTCGGTCAAGGTCGGGCTGCTGGCGGTACCCGCCCCGATATCAACTTGCGTCTGCCCCACCACAACGCCGCTCTTGGTGATACGGAGCTCCGAATTGCTCCGCACCATGTCCTGATAGCGGGTCGACAATTGCAGCAGCAGATCAACTGTTCCACGGTCATTGAGGTCCACCTGTTTCACCCGCCCGATCCGAATCCCGGATACGACAACCGGCGCACCGGGCTCCAGGCCATACGACTTGCTGAGGCTGGCCAACAACTCATATTTCGGCTCGAACAGATGCTCCGTCTTTGACATCCAAAAGCCAGCCACCGCCAAAATGAGGACGGGAATCAGGACGAACGTCCCGACAATTTGGGCTAATCGCCCACTGGATAGTCGATGGGAATAATGCATCTCCCCTCCTCAGTCTCGCCGAACCGCCATGGCGACACGCGGTCTATGCCACATACATTCTGAGCGTATCAGAAACGGCGCCGAGCACCGCCTCGCGCGTCCCATCGGCCACGACTCGGCCGTCACGCAGCACGAGCAGCCGATCGACATCCTCCATGAACGGCGACGAGGCACGCAACGCCGCCACGATCGTCAGAGCATGGCGGGCCCTGCGTGCTTCGAGGTAACGCTTGAGCACCACCACCAGCTCCGCGTCCAAGCCGGCGACAGGATCATCCAGCAGCAGGACCTCGGGATCCAATATTAAGGCACGCGCAATAGCCGCCCTGCGCACTTCACCGTGATTGAGTTCAGCCGGAAACCGATCCCGTAGCGCGCCCAACCCCAATCGCTCCAACTCCGCCATCACAACCTGGGCCCGATCACGATCAGGCATGGCTCCACGATGGTACCGGAGCGGCAGCAGGACATTGTTGAACACCGTCATATTGCTCAACAAGCCCGGCTGTTGAAGGACAGTCCCCACTCGAATCCGCAAGGGACTCTCTTCACGCTCCGCCGCGTGACTCCAGTCCTGGCCCAATAGCATCACCCGGCCGGCTTCCGGTCGGACCAATCCTGCCGCAAGCTCAATAATCAGACTTTTTCCCGAACGACTCGGGCCCACCACCGCCACGAACTGCCCCGCGACAATGCTCAGATCCGCCTCCAAGTGGTGAGGGCTCCCGGACATCGGCGTACGGACCTGCTCGAAAACAAGGGGTGCCTCACTCATACATACAACGGCACCGTGACAGCGACATCGATCAACAGGCAGAGGACGAATGAATTGATCACCGCCCGGGTCGTTTGCTGCGGCACTTCGGTGAACGAGGACCGCACCGCCAGGCCGTGGTAACAGCAGACGGCCGCCACGGCCGACCCGAACGATAAGGCTTTGATGGCGGTCATCACCACATCCGTCGTCGACAACGCTTTGGTGATACTCTCCACGAAGGCATAAAACGGGATGGTCAGCTGGGCATCCGCGACCAGGTAGCCGCCCAACACCGCCACCACATCAAAATACAGAGTCAGACAGAGCATCGAAAGCACCATGCCGACCATCCGGGGCATGATGACAAATCGGCTGATCGAAATGCCCATGAGCCGGAGCGCCACCACCTCGCGTGTCACGGACATATTACCCAACTCGGCGGCGATGGCCGTCCCGGACCGGCCGACCACAATGAAAGCCGTGATCAACGGACCCAGTTCACGAACCACGGTCACGACGATAATGCCGCCGACCAACCCGCCGGCCCCAAGCCTGGGCAGTTGCGTCCCTGCCTGGGTCACAATGATGATGCCGAGCAGGAGCGCGATCACGGTCGTCACCGGTAAGGCATCCACCCCGGTGAACAGAACCTGCCGAACGATCACCCATAGCGTATCTCGACGTCCTTGCTGCGTCGGCAGCACCAGATCCAACACCGCTTGCGTGAAGAGCGTAGCCAGCGACGCCAAGTACGCATAACCCGCGATGGTCTTGCGCCCGACCCACTCGATCATGTGTTGTGTGCTGCCCCTTCCTGCAGGCGAGGTATCAGCCTGATGTGGCAGACGAACGCCTTGGTTTCGGGGGAAATTGTAGGGGAAGCATCGGAAGCAATGCAATGAGGCCGGCCCGCCGAGAGGGAGCCTAGTGCCTGGCAGCACGGGAGACGCACGTCCGGGAGACGAGGCCTGAGGCCGACTGGAGGAGGGGCGAGGGCGGAGAGACGGTTATGACACGGGCCTGGTCTTGATGATGTACTGCTGAATACGCTGGAGCTGCGGGGGACGCATACTGAGGAACTCCAGGCCGAACTCCCCACCCCGCGCCCAACGAACGACCGCCTCCTCCACACGAATCGGCCACTCATGCCCATCCGACAAGAACACGGACACTTTCATGCGAAATCCCGGTTGCATCAGACTGTTCGACTTCGCCATACAACCGGTACAGGAGAGGTCCAGGAGCTCGGCCTCTCCATCCACCTCATCCTCGCCGAGGAATTCCAGGCGACAGTCGGTGGCCACTCGACGCGACTTGCGTAATGTTTTTGTATCCTCCACAGGCACTCCCTTCTCCACCCATCCTTCATGCCGGCATCATCCGGATCGATCCTCGGATCTACTCGGGTGCGCTGGTCGCGAGAAACTGACAAATTCGCTTGAACTCACCTGGGCCCATGGCTACAAACTCCACCCCAAAACACTTGTCGTTCTCCCACCGGACCAACGCCAAATCAATCATCGTCGGGCAGATCTCTCCCGGCAACAGAACGATCAACGACATGGCATCGCCCACCTGCACACCGGCCTCGCTGTTAATCTTGCACCCACATTGGGAGAGGTTGAGGACGACACCTTCACCGTCCACATCGCCACCAAAACTGAGGGTCGGCGCAAAGGGCGCAAGGGACAGCACGCATGACGGGCGCACGGCGCACCGTGGGTGCTTCCGCAGTTCAATGCGAGGGGAAGAAACCTTGTGCGTTTGATCCATGGCAGAGCGAATCATGCATGCGTACGCGAAAGCCAGCCAGGGTCAGTATATCGCACGAGGCAGGAAACGCCGAATCTTTCCCATGATTTCGCCGCAGCTTCCACCCCATACGTAGGACTACGCCTTGGAGGTGCAAAACGACGGGTCACCGCTGATAGATGGGTGGTTCACCGGGGGGACGGCTCTTGAACCGGCGGTGCTGCCAAAAGTATTGTTCCGGCACTCGAAGAACGGCGCCCTCGATCAACCGGTTGATTCGTGCGGCGTCCGAAACCATGTCACCGGACGGGAAGTGGTCGAGGGCTTTCCCCACCTCAATGTCATAGCCCGATCGATCGGCTCTGCGGTAGTAAAAGCAGGGCACCACCGCAGCCCCGCTCACCTTTGCCAACCGCGAGGTGGCAGTCAATGACGCGGCCTGCACGCCAAAGAATGGGGCAAACACGCTCCGTTTCGAACCCGCATCGATATCGGGCGCATACCACACCACTTGGTTTTTGGCTAACGCCCGCAGGATCCCTCGCATATCCCGATGCTGGATCAACTCCGAATAGTACCGGCTCCGGCATCGATTCGCGACGGTTTCCGCCACCACATCGTTTTGGGGTCGGTACACGATCGCCACCGGCTGCTCCAACGCCATAAACCGACCGGCTAGTTCCGCCGCATGCAAATGGGCGCCGCAGAGCAACACGCCCCGGCCCAAGCGGAGGGCCTCATGAATATGCTCCAACCCCTTGATCGTACATTCACAATAGGTGCGGGGATCCTTCGCCCACCAGGCCATGGCGATCTCCAACACACCCATCCCCATCGACTCGAAGCAATGCAGGGCAACCTGATTCCGCTCGGCTGATGATTGCTGGGGAAAACACACCGCCAAGTTTACCCGCACAATATCGCGCCGCTTGGTCAGGAGCCCATGTAACAGGCGCCCACACTGTCGCCCAAACGCGAGCTGCCATCGATAGGGAAGCATGGACAGCAAGCGGAACAAGCCGAGACCGACCCAGGTGGGCCAATAGAGCGGGTGATAAGAACTATGCGGCCGGGGCCGCTTCTTTCGTGTATTCGTACTGGACATGGCCGAATGGGGAAGCCATTGTAGGGAAACGGCGCGGCGAGCGCAATCTCGAAGCTGTAGCGGTTAACTCCGACACAAGCGGCAGGAACAGGTTGAGATGCATCGGCGGACCGGCGGGAACGGAGCGATGAAGATACACGCAGTCACGCACAGGCACGGCAATACGATTGAAACCGGCCAGTGCCGGCCGGGAGCGCGGCTAGGAGGCCGGTGTCGTCGCGATCGTCATGAACTTTCGCAGGCGCATCTCGGCCACCGGGGACAGATCGACAAACTCGAGTCCGTAGACCTGCTCCCTCTCCCAGCGCACCGTCGCTTCCGCCACCGTCATCGGCGACACCTGATTGGGGAGAGAGAGCGTCACCGACACCCGATCGCCGCGCTGAATACCGGCCTCGCTCATCACTTTGGCCCCTCGCATCGACACATCGAAGACGACTCCGATGCCGTCGCCCCCGCGGCCAAGCCATTTGGCCAAACCGAGCCGGGAGAAGGAACACACGAACGGTGCCGGAACGCGCAAGCGCGGGGGTTGCCGCAGATCGACGGAGAACTTTTCCTGTCCCGCAGTGGCATCCATACGTACCCCTCCGTATGTAATATGGCCACTGTATCGCACCTGGGTCGGTTCGAAAAACAAATTAAGAAAACGAACCGGCCGGGACGTGAGCGATTCGACGCCCGGGCGTGAACCTCTACACCACTCAGCCCGGGTCGAGGATTATTGCCGACGCTTGCCCCGTTGCTGCATCATCTCGGAGCAGGATGGGGAGACTTCCTGCCGATGCTCTTTCAGGCACTGAATGATCCGACCTTCTCCCGGTTTCACGCCCGAGCAGAGTGTTTTGACATCCTCCGCGCAGGCCTTCCCTATCGGATGGTTCCCAAATCCTCTCGCCCCAGCCCCTTTCCTAGGACTACTCGAGGACTCAGGCGGCGCGGCCGGCTGATCCTGCTCCGATGGAGGGGACGATTCAGGCGCGGCCCAGGTGGGGTCACACATTCCCCATGCCCCGACGATCACACCACTCCAGAGCACAATCCCCCGAGCCGTTCTCCAAAGCCCAATCTCTGTACGCATACCACCCTCCTTCCAAAGATGAATGATCTCCCCGACGCTCTTCCCGCCCTGCATTCGCGAGGACTCCGCGCGAAGTCGATGCCCTGACACAAGCACTCAACGCATCTGCAACTGAACCGTTGACGCCTCCCTGCCGGAGACGGAACCGCACTCGGCAGGCACTTGCGAAAACCTGCACGCTTGACTATTGTATCGACATGCAACAAATCGCCCCGAGTCCGGTTCCTACCGACATCGTCCATCGGGTTCATCATAAGTTCTGGACCTACCTTTTATTCTGGTCAGTGATCGCAGGTTCCGTGATCGCAGTCCCAGGCTATGGGCTGATCTATGGCTACTCCTGGTTGGATTGGTCCATGTTCGCCATCCTCTATGTGGTCACCGGGCTGGGAATTACCGTGGGCTACCACCGGCTGTTGACTCATCGCAGTTTTGAATGTCCCGACTGGGTGAAGGGCTGTCTATTGGTAGCGGGGGGCTGGGCGCTGCAAAACTCGGGAGCGAAATGGACCGCCGACCATTTGCGCCACCATGCGCACTGCGACGATCCCGCTGATCCGTACAATGCCAAACGGGGATTCTGGTATAGCCATTGTGGTTGGCTGCTGAATCCGGTGCCGTGCAACGACGAACGATTCGGCTCCCGCGTCATGCAGGACCGAGTCGCCATGTGGCAACACCGTTACTATGCAGTGATCGTCCTCATCGGCCTGGCAATCCCCTTTGTCGTCGGCTTCTTGCATAACGGCTGGAAGGGCGGAATCGGCGGCTTCATGCTGGCCGGCGTCGGACGCACCTTTGCCGTTCTGAACTCCACCTTCTGCATCAACTCCGTCTGTCACCTGTGGGGCGATCAGCCTTACGGGACGGCCGATTCCAGCCGCAACTCCTGGTTTGTTTCCCTGCTGACCTGCGGCGAGGGCTATCACAACTACCACCACACCTATCCGAGCGACTATCGCAACGGGCCGCTCTGGTATAACTTTGACCCGTCGAAATGGTTGATCTACACCTTATGGAAATTGGGTCTCGCCTCCTCGCTCCGGACCGCCTCATCCGGTCACTGAGCCGTGCCCGATCGGGAGAAACTATTTTTCCCTGGTCGGTTAATCGTGTAGCAATCCCCCTATTCATCTGTTAGGATGCATTGTGCTCTTATGACGGGCCGCATAAGAGTCATGGTTCTGGATGGCTCATCACCGATGTTGTTTGTTACCGAGAAGTTG
>JACOEF010000053.1 GCA_024998705.1 Nitrospira sp. | reverse complement strand
TTTGGAAGGGTGGATGTTGACCCGTCGTGCCAACAAGAAAAAGGGTAAGGTCCTCTAAGCAGCAGTCAAGCTAGAGGTTGTCTTGGAGCGAGGGGGTGAGGAAACTCACCCCCTCGTTTTTTTACTATCGATTGAGGGAATGGTTCGGGATGAGTGAAGGAGTACTAGAGAACGTTACAGGAGTGCTAATTGCCGGGGGAAAGAGTCGGCGAATGGGGCGCGATAAACGATTTCTGCAGGTGGGGGGGAGGAGTGTGTTTGACCAGACGCTCTCTCTCTTGATGAAGACGTTCGCAGAGACGATTGTGGTGCTTGCTGAACCAATCGAATCGCTGGATGTGCGTGGGTGTCGCGTGGTGTATGACGCAATTCCCGGTGCGGGAAGTCTGGGCGGTCTCTATACAGGGCTTATTTCGGCTACTCAGGCTCGGATATTTGCCGTAGCCTGTGACATGCCGTTTCTTGATGTGGGGGTGATTCGTTTCATGGTGTCATGTGATGAAACGGCGGATGTGGTGGTCGCTGAGCTCGGTGGGCGGTTCCAACCCATGCACGCGGTTTATTCCAAACGGTGCGTCCCATTCCTGAGAGCGATGGCTGAATGTAAGGATCTGAAGATTCAGAAACTGTTTCTGACGGAAGGACTTCGAGTGACTGTATTAGGCGGGAGTGAGTTCTCCGCTCTAGGTGCAGGCGGCCGCTCGTTTCAGAATATCAATACTCCCCAAGACCTGGCTGCTGCCGAATCACCGATCTCTGACAAGCCGTGACAATTCATGCTCAGGATGACGGCAGCAGGCGCAGGCTGTTAGTGATTCACCCCGGTGCCCTCGGCGATGTACTGCTCTCCCGCCCGACGATCTCCACGGTTCGAGCTCAGTTTCCACGACATGAGATAGCGCTCTTGGTCGGACAATCCGTGGGCGCGCTGTTGTGTGAAGCCGGAGAGGTCGATCGAATTTTTCCGCTCGAATCCACTGCTCTGAGTGAATTATGGGCTGGAGTGGATAACCTCCGTCCGGACTTTCGAACATGGCTCGGCAACTGCGATTTAGCAGTCGGATGGCTTTCGGACACGGAGGGCGCCCTCTCGTCGACACTCCGTGCCACAGGAGTCCAGTCTGTCTGTCTCAAGTCTGTTTCGTCCGCTGATCTAGGGGCTGAACATCAGTCGGATCGGTATCGTGAGGCCATTCTGGTGCGCGGTGCGAGCGAGGCAGTCGGCACTCCACTCATGCTCTCACCAGTTATTCGAGAGCGCGGCAGGCTGATTCTTCGAGAGCTCACTCGAGACAGTCAACAACCGGTGGTGGTCATGCATGCGGGAAGTGGGAGCGCCCATAAATGCCTCGACGCGCAGCGCCTCGCACCTGTGATTGAGTGGTTGGCCGAAGTCGGCATGACTCCCGTGTTGTTGGAAGGACCGGCGGATCGTGACCCTGTAGAACGTGTTCTCAGGGCGCTCAAGAAGACGATACCGGTCATCCGTGGACTGGATGTCTCGATAGTGGCCGGGGTGCTTTCGCATGCGGAACTTTATGTCGGGCATAATTCGGGCGTGACGCACCTTGCTGCTGCGTTGTCGGTTCCTACGGTTGCCTGTTTCGGTCCTACGGATGCACGTCGTTGGGCACCGCTCGGTCAGGCCGTGTCGGTTGTATCGGGTGCGCCCTGTGCCTGTCTCACTTGGAGCCAGGTGGCAGAGTGTCGAGAGCGGGTATGTCTTCAGATTGCTCCCGAGCGCATCATCGAGGCCTGCCGGCTATTATTGGCAAAGGGATCGACGGTTCCTGCCTCCTAACTCGCGATCTTGTCTCTCATGTCTCGGTGTGTTAGATTCCCAGTTTGATTTTCGCTGTTTCCACGCAGACTTAGAGGGGTTTTTGTGACTCAGGGTGTGGTGCAAGATAAGGTCAGTCAGGCGGTGGTCGGGGCACTTCGATCGGCACAGCAACGAGGGATGCTGAGGCTGGAGCAGATGCCGGTGGTCAATCTCGAAGCCCCGAAGCGCCCCGAGTGGGGTGATGTCTCGTGTACCGTCGCCATGTCGTTATCGGCCTCGGAACGCCGACCACCGTTGGAAATCGCTCAGATTATTGTTGATCACATCGAGCAACGAGACGCGTTGTTCAGTCGGGCGGAGATCGCGCGACCGGGGTTTCTGAATCTCACGGTCAAGCGAGAGCTTTGGATGGAGGTGCTGCGCGAGATTGAAGCGCAGGGTGCCCAATATGGCCACAGCCAAGTCGGGCAAGGCCGGCGAGTGCTGGTGGAGTATGTCAGTGCCAATCCAACCGGGCCGTTGCATGTCGGGCATGGCCGCGGTGCCGCTGTGGGGCAGGCCTTCGTCCGTCTCTTACGCGCGACCGGGCACGATGTCGTTAGTGAGTATTACGTGAACGATGCGGGTCGGCAGATGAAGTTGCTGGGCGTGTCGGTTTTGGCTCGGTATCTCGAGGCGTGCGGGCAGGCCGGAGTCTTTCCGGAGGACGGCTACCACGGCGGGTATATTCGCGCAGTCGCCGAGCATGTGAAGGCGGACCAGGGGACCGCGCTCCTCTCGCTTCCTGCTGTTGATGCGGAACAGCGCAGCAAAGAGTTCGCCTACCGGGAATTGCTGGGGCTGATTCGGCAGGATCTGGAGACATTCGGGATCGACTTTGAATCCTGGTTCAGTGAAGCCTCATTGTTGTCCTCCGGCGCTGTGGAGGAGGTATTGGGCGAGCTGAAACACAGAGACCTTGTATTCGATCAAGATGGCGCGCAATGGTTTCGATCCTCTGCATTCGGCGACGAAAAAGATCGCGTTGTTCGGAAGCAGGAGGGGGACTACACCTATCTGGCGTCAGACATCGCCTACCATCGCGATAAGTTGCGACGCGGTTTTGACCTGCTGGTCGATGTGTGGGGCGCCGACCATCATGGGTATATTCCGCGGATGCAGGCGGTGGTGCAAGCCTACGGGTATCCGAAGGATCGGTTGCGAGTCGTACTGGTACAGATGGTGAACCTCCTGCGAGGCGGGCAGAAGGTCGAGATGTCCAAGCGGTCCGGAGAGTTCATCACGCTGCGCGAGGTGATGGATGAGGTCGGGGCCGATGCCGCCAAATTTTTCTTTCTCATGCGCGATTCGAGCACACATTTGGATTTCGATTTGGAATTAGCCAAACAGCAATCGCACGAGAATCCGGTCTACTACGTTCAGTATGTGCATGCCCGCATAGCCAGTCTCCGGCGCGTGGCGGCCTCGCGAGGTATTGCTTGTCTCCTTCCAAGTCAGGCCGATCTCAATTTGCTGGAAGACCCTGATGAACTCGCGCTCATTCGGAAACTGTCGACATTCCCGGTGGTGTTACAGGCGAGTGCCGTCGAGTTAGAGCCGCATCGAATGGCCTACTATCTTCGTGAATTGGCCGGTATGGTGCACCCCTTTTATAACAAGCACCGAATTCTCCCTCCGGCACCGGACAGCGATGTGACCACCGCCGCTTCTCCTGAGCAGGTGGGCTCATCAGGCCGATCGGCGGAGGCGATGACGCCAGGCCTCACTGGTGCCAGACTGGCACTGATGTGGGCGGTGCAGCAGGTGGTTCGAAACGGGTTGAATGTGCTGGGCGTGTCAGCCCCTGAGCAGATGTAGGACCACCGATCCCATGTTCACCTTCCGCATCACCCATGAAGAATCCGGCGGACGCGCGCGCGTCGGTGTCTTGACCACCGGACGCAGTGAGGTCGCCACACCGGCGTTTATGCCGGTCGGCTCGTTGGGCAATGTGCGGAGCGTGGATGGGGAGGAACTGCTTAAGATGGGGTATGGCCTCATCTTGAATAACGCCTATCATCTGTATCTTCGCCCCGGGCATAAAGTGGTGGAAGAGTTAGGCGGGGTGCATGGGTTTACGGCATGGCCCGGCGCTATTCTGACGGATAGCGGCGGGTTTCAAGTCTTCAGCCTGGCAAAGTTCTGCAAGGTTTCGGATGAAGGGGTGATGTTCCAATCTCATATTGATGGGTCGTCGCGGTTCATCAGTCCGGAGACCTCGATCGAAATCCAGGAAGCGTTAGGCGCGGACATCATCATGGCCTTTGACCATGTCGTGGCATTGCCTTCTTCCCTCGATCAAGTTCGTGACGCGTCGAAGCGGACGTCGCTGTGGGCACGGCGGTGCGTGAGTGCCAAACGGCGGACGGATCAGTCCCTGTTCGGGATCGTGCAGGGTGGATTGGATGCAGCCTTGCGGGTGGAGTCGGCGCGGGATCTCGTCTCAGTGGGGTTTGACGGGTATGCCGTGGGCGGATTGTCGGTGGGCGAGGACAAGGCTGACATGTATGGCATGCTGGATGTGACGGTGCCCGAGTTGCCGTCGGCCAAGCCTCGCTACTTGATGGGCGTGGGCATGCCGGAGGATTTGGTTGAAGGGGTGGCGCGCGGCATTGATATGTTTGACTGCGTCGTGCCATCACGTCATGGCCGCACGGGCTGGCTGTTTACCTCGTTCGGACGCGTGGTGATCAAGCAGGCCCGCTATGCGCGTGACGAGCAGCCCATCGATCCGGCTTGCCGCTGCCCGGTGTGCACGCGGTACACAAGGGCGTACTTGCATCACTTATTCGGCGTGAAAGAAATGCTGGGCGCCCGGTTGAATACGATTCACAACTTATGGTTTTTTGCGAAGTTGATGGAAGAGATCCGGAGCGCCGTGCGGAGCGGAACCTTTCAGGAGTTTCGCCGCGAGTTTCATCGGACGTATGTCGTAGATCGGCCGACCGGGGATGGTCGATCGGACATTCAGAATGCGAACGTGTCTTAACGGCGATGTAGGCGGGGGACATTATGTGGGATTCGGTAGCATGGGCACAGGGAACATCGGGGAGCACCGGCGCAAGTGGGGGACTCCTCTCGCTGGTCCCGTTCGTCCTGATTTTCGTCATTTTCTATTTCATGCTGATTCTGCCGCAGCAGAAACGCCAGAAGCAGCTGAAGACGATGATGGAGACCTTGAAGAAGGGCGATAAGGTGATTACGGCCTCCGGAATCTGGGGCACCATCACCAATTTGGGGAAAGACACGGTGACGCTCCAGATCGCGGACACGACCAAAATCAAAATCCAGAAAGAGCATATTGCTCGGCTGCGCGGTGACGAAGAAGATTGACGCACGCGACGGAGACGGGAAGGATTGGCGCACGTATGAAAAAAGTCGGCGGACGGTTGTTAGCTCTGGTGACGATGGTCGTCGCTTCGATCATCTTTTTCTAGCCCTCGTATCAACCGCTGTATAAGGAATTGCCGCGGTGGGTGCGCGAGGTCCTGCCGGACAAGGGAATCACCTTGGGGTTGGATTTGCAGGGCGGTATCCACC
>JACOEF010000884.1 GCA_024998705.1 Nitrospira sp. | reverse complement strand
GCGGAAGCGGGCGGGCAAGTATCTCTACATTACGCCATCCGGATGGCGTAAGACGATTGTGCACCCGGAACACATTGTTCGCTTAGAGGTCGTGACTGATCCTGTGACCGGACAATTGGTCCCCAACGTGCATGATGGACAACACCCATCGGGGGAGCTGTGGATGCATTGGAATCTTCAGCGAGAGACGCAAAAGACGAGGACGGTGGTCCATGTTCATGCCGCGCACATCGTGGCCGCCATGTATGCCGGGATCGATTTGCAGGCGATGAGTGCTGAATTTCCAGAGATTTCCCGCTACACCCGCGTCGGGCGGACGGTCCCTGCATTGCCCGCCTTATCACGTGATCTGGCTGATGTAACGGCGGAGTGTTTGGGGTTGAGGAACGATGGAACGCTTGAATTCGATATTGTCGGGCAAATGAATCACGGCGTCTGTGCCGTCGCGATGGACCCCTGGGGAGCCTATGAGCATATTGAGCGGCTCGACCATATTTGCGAGATTGTGCTCAAGAGCGGAGTTGGTCCAAGAACGTTGCGGCCACCGTCGCCCAGGTGACACGATGAGACCAGGGGGATAAGAACAAAGGGGGCTGACGGTGAGACACCGTCAGCCCCCTTTGTTTTATGGCTCCACGGGTTGTATCCCCGTCGTACCCTTCAAATCGCATGACGACGTAGCCTCAATGCTGGTTCTTGGCTGCTCCTTCTCTGGAAGTTGACCCAAGAAGGACTTTATTGTCCTCCAGGCTTTTGAACCGCTGCGTTTCGGTCTGTCACCTCATGCACACTTCCCGCCACCAGATGTTGCACTAAATTATAAAGAATAATCGGTACCATGATGCGTGGAAAAGAGGCGAGCACGAGTGACGCAAGAACCAACCCCGTCCCATTATTGTTCATGCCAAGCCCGTACATGAGCGAAACACGATCCGGTAGGTCTGTCTTAAACAGACAACTGAGCCAGTAGGCGGCGGCAAATCCCGTAATGCAGAGCCCCGCTGTGATGACGAGGGTCAGAACTAAAAAGTCCACATCGGGCTGTGCGATAGCCTGCGGGAGTGACACGGATGCATTCGAGTAATTCAGGATCAACAAGACGAGGGAATTGATGAGTTTTATGTGCGGCATGGCAGCGGCGAGCTGTCTTTCCGGGACTGTGAATCGGATACTTAGTCCCAAGAGCGATGGCAGGACAACCCAAAAACCAAGAAAGGCTCCGGAACCATAATCAGCAAGATTGTGCAGTACCGTTTCATATTCCCTTGATGCCATCTCTCCAAACACATAGAACGCCAAGGGTGTGATGATCGGACTGAAGACCGTGGAGAACAGCACTAATCCTAAGCTGAGTGCCAAATTTCCATTGGAGTTCTGTGCCCAGGCGGTGGACGAGCCGGCAATCGGCATGGCTGCGACCAAGGCGAGACCCACGAGAATGTGTTGCGCCTCCTCGGGGTTATGCCACAGCAGCAGAAGGAGGTTGACGCAGAAGATATAGCCGATTGGAATGAGAAGGTTGGCCGCGAGTCCAGCTGCCAATACCCCGGTCTTCTGTACGATAGATTTTAAATGGGATATTTGTACGCCCAATCCAGCGTTAAACATCAGCGTGCCAAGGAGCAGCAGGACGAGAGAGACGTGGATCGTTGTCCCAAAGATTCGTATGTCCCCGAACGAGAGCGTTCTGATCCCTAGCCCCGCTGGCGGAAGCACGGCGGCTATCGCATAAGCGCTGATCAGGAACCAAAGTAGGTGGTGGTGGACGAACTGAGACAGGTTGGGAACTGTGAGTTTTCGGTGCCCTATGGGTAGCATGTTCAATTGCCGCAAAATGTCGCCACGAGTCGAATCGTCACTGAGGGAGAGAGGTGATCCGCTATCCTTCCTCACTCAATCCATTGATCTGTCTCGGGCCTTGCCCCTGTTTCACATCGGCTG
>JACOEF010000883.1 GCA_024998705.1 Nitrospira sp. | reverse complement strand
CCCTGAAATGAAGCGCTTCATCAGGGACACCTCGTCAGGCGAGTGGACTGTGCCGATGAGATCCGTCGTAGCATCGTCACCATGGGACGCGTGATCATGGGGTGGAAAATACAACGTATCGAGCGGCATCGCAATGGCAACCGACTCCCGAATGCATTGCTACAGTCCACTCGGTCACTGAAGGATGTGAGGTGGACAAGAACTCACTGTCCCGTACGGATGCGGCCCACGTTTTCACACAGCCTCGGTCGAAAGCGGTCGTTTGACGCATGTACCAGAGTTG
>JACOEF010000089.1 GCA_024998705.1 Nitrospira sp. | reverse complement strand
CTGGGCAATTGTTATAGTGGGAACTTATGTGGCAGGGATTTATCTTCTTCGGCTTGTATGGTGGCAGGAGTAATGCCGATGCACTCGTCGAACCTGACTGATCTCTGGAGAGAGGCGCCATCCAGAGGCTCGGATGGCCCTCCCATTTTGGCTGAGGACCAACCCATCAGACCTGCCACAGTCGACAACCGGGAACGATTATCTTGCAGGTGCCGGGAACGACCAGGTACCGGCAACCTCCTCCGGCCGACTACCCTCGACGAGCGAATAACCCCAACGTAGGGAGTCGTGGATGACTTCTTCATTCGGTAGTCGGCACTCCGTCGAATCCCTCGCCAAACTCCTGGATTCGTGCCCCACCTGCACCGGCCCCATCTATCGCTCCGAACGTCGCGGTTGGCGAGACTTTTTCCTATTTCTCCTCCGTCGCTATCCTTGGCGATGCCGAGCCTGCAGCCACCGATTCTATGCCGCTAGCCGCCGATAACGTACCTGAGCATCACTGGCAATCACGAGGCACGGGATTCGGCCACGACCAGACCGCGCAAAGCTCTGGCCCCTCTAAGGCGGAATAGGATTCCGCCCTGGCTCACGCCTACACTCCCATCTATGCACCCGCGCGTTCCTTCATCAACGCAGTCGTCGTACCGTCCTTCCCCCACGGAGACAACCCTCACCTTTCAGCGATCGAGGGATCGTCTTGGCATCGTCTGTCCTATCATGTTCGCTGGGGCTCCCTTTATTGCAGAAGGCGTTATCCACAACGTCTCTCAAGCTGGCTGTACCGTGGAGTCCGACCGAATCGTGCTGAACGGCAGCTACCTTATCGTGCGCCTGCTTCTGCCGGATGCAGCCCGTGCGCTCAGCATTGAACTGGCCGCCATCCGATGGGTTCGTCAAGGGTACTTCGGTCTCGAGTTCCTCCGAATCCCTCCTGCTGACCGAGTCCGTCTAGACCGGTTTTTATTCGACCACCATCGCTAATCCCGCCCCACGCCAGGCCTATTTCATCTGGCGAGCCGTCATCCTGCCCACCAACTAAAAACGATACTGCAGACCGACGGACGTATTGGTATTGAAAAAGTCTCGACTCGTGGCGCTCGAGGCTCGTTGCGCCCGCTGTACTCCCAGCGTGACCGTGGCGTCCGAACTAATCCGATACCGCAATTCCGCCGACCCGACATGTGTCGTATCAACTACGCCTCGATTGCTGTCGCCTGCCAACTCACTCGTAAAGTCTTTTCGTCGATACGCGTACCCCAGATCTAACGAGAATCCTTGCCCCAGCACCAAAGTCGAGCTAACGGAGAAGAAATGTTGTCGATAGGAGACATCGTCTTTCACCTGGGTATCTCCCCGACCGTCTGCCAACCCTCGCTCAAACAGGTAGGCCAATGTCAGCGAAAGCCAGGCAGCGGCGTCAAATGTCACTTGTGGGCCGATCGTCCAGAACTTCGTGTCTCGCTCCGCAAACGCCTCGTTGAAGAATCGGAGCCCATACCGCCCAATTAGGGTGGCCGTCCATTGCTGATGAAACCGATGTTCAAGTTGAGTCCGCCACACATGGGACGTGACTCGTTCCTCCTCTAACAGCCGTGTGCCGGTTCGTCGCTCGACATTCGGCCCGAGAAAGAGATTCGGAATGTACCGATACCGAAGAAGCAGCGACGTATCCGGTGTCAGCGCCTGCTTCACCTGCAGTCGATAATTCCCATGGTTAAAGATACTGTGATCGGTATAGATGAAGCCGGCTGCCTTCATCGAGAATTCTGTCGGACCGAAGGCCGTCTCGGAGACACGCCGCACATCCAGCGACGGTTCCCAGACCACGTCTTGCGGATTCTTGAGAGGCACGATGGTCGGTTGGCTGGGGTCCTCAGACAACGCCATGCGCCGCGTAGCGGAGAGCTCAGACACATTGTCGGTATACAGGACCTTGGCCTCGGTCGAGGCCGACCATTCCCCTGCCTGGGCGTGGAACGTTGGAGATATTCCCGCAACCAACCAACCAACGAGAAACCATGCCCGTCGAAGTCGAGACCGCGAGTGCACTTCCGGCCTCACATGTCATCGCCCGCCAAAGGAACGGACATACATGAGCACTTGCCAGGCCTCTTCCTCGGTCAAGACCAGGGGAATAAATGGGGCCATATCCGTCCCAGGACTCCCGTTTTTCAGAATCCAGAACAGCTCACCATCCGTCCGGGCCTGCTGCCATAACTTGTCGGTAAAGTTTCGCGGCAGCGGTCCTTTGAAGGTGGAATAGTCTAAATCCATTCCCAACCCCTTCCCATCAGACCCGTGGCAGGCGCGACAGAATGCTTTCCCCTCGAAAAGCGCCTTCCCCTGCTGCAGCCTCTCCGGCGTGACAGGAAAGGGATTCGTCACCGTCCGGGCCGACTCGATCTGGTCGATCGGAACACGGGGACGCAAGATTTCCGACTCCGCCGACCAGCCCAGCCTGACTCCCCCGAGCAGGAGGCACGTGATCAGACATACCCGGCCAATACCCATCACAGCCTCTCCCTTCCACCAGAAATGACACAGGCGGAGAAGGCGCGCGATGCGCCCCCTCCGCCCGATGAATCTGCGGCGCGTCGATTATTCAGTGCGATGCTTGTGGCCCACAGACTGCGGATGTCCCACCTCACCGTTGGGAGCATTGGCACCGTTCGGCCAGAGATGGAAGATAATGCCATCGGTCTTAGCCGCGATAGCCGCTACTTCCTTTGCCTGCGCCTCAGGCATATCGAGGATCTGTACCCGTCCCGTGGCGATCTCGACCTCGTGGTCGTGATAATACTTATTCCACGTCTCCAGAGGAACATGCGCGCGCGAGACTGATTTCGCCACGAAATACTCAATATCTGTCACCAGCGCGTTGGCGTCCGTTGATTCGAACAACAAGCACTGCAGCACTTCCGGAGAAATCGGCTTGCAGTAGTGGTGATAGGGGCCATGCACCGTCCCATCCTCGAATTTATGAGGCGCCATCACGTGAATGGTATACCCCTGTGCCGGTGTCGGCTTGGCTTTTGCCACCACGGCTGCGGCGGGTGCCGCGGCTGAGGAAGACTTCATTTCATGGGACGTTTCCGCACAGCCGGCTGCCGTCAGCGCCGCCGCACACAATCCGATCATCACAATCGCACTTCGCATCGGGGCCTCCTTACAATGTGTTCGCAAGATCAATCACGCATAACCGGCAACACTACTCCGTCCGCGGCTTATGTCCCACGGACGTCGGATGTCCGACCGATCCATCCGGTGCCTTGGCGCCCTTCGGCCATAAATGAAAAATAATGCCGTCCGTCTTGGCTGCCGCAGCCGCGACTTCCTTCGCCTGGGCATCAGGCAGATCCAGCACCTGAACACGCCCGGTGGCAATTTCAACCTCATGGTCGTGATAAAACTTGTTCCAGACATCGAGGGGCACCGCCGAGCGTGACACGGGTTTCGCGACGAAATACTCAATGTCGGTCAACACCGCGTTGGGATCGGTGGATTCGAACAACAGACATTGCAACCCCTCCGGCTTGATGGCCTTGCAATAGTGATGGAACGGTCCGGCGACCGAGCCGTCTTCCATTTTATGCGGTGCCATGACGTGAATATCGAATCCGTCGGCCGGACCCGGCTTCATATCCGCCGCAAACGCAGGCCCTCCGAAGGCGAGTGCAACCGCGCTCGCACCGAGCACACACAGGTTTCGAAACATGTACGGCCTCCTCTGGTTGGGGTTAGAACCTACCGATGATTCGACGCGATAGACCGACCATGACGCGCTCTCAGCCCGTGAGAGACACGGACCGCCCAAAAGGATTCGCGTTTATTTCGGCAATTTTGGCATGCTGAATGGAATCGGTGCTCCTGTCAACGACTTCAAGAACGCGATGAGAT
>JACOEF010000433.1 GCA_024998705.1 Nitrospira sp. | reverse complement strand
GCACGCGGGGGTCGGAACCTGCACTTCGTTTCTCCGTCGTCATTCAACTGGTCCTTTCACCGGCAACACCGCCGTCTGCCTGCCGCACACATTACGAGGCTCGGATTTCCACTCGTCCTGCTTGCGTCGGAGGACTCTGCAGCGCCGACACCGTGCTGACGAGAAACAGCAGCAGCGTCACGGCATTGAGCAGGCCGCCGACTTGGCGACCAGCGCTCCACCCTGCCGCGTCACCGATAAGCCGCAGGAACAGGGTAACTTGCAGCAGGACCACATGTGCATAAAACAGCGGACGATAGGTCATCCTCGCACCGAGCACCGCCGGAAAGATGATCGGTGCATGGGCGAAGATCATCGCAAAGACAAACCCAAGAAAAAAGGCATGCAACGTGGCGTCGTACTGCGGGCCTACCGGCATACCGCCGAACAGCATGGCGCAGAACCCGCTGATGCCGAGCCAGACATACCCGGTGAGGAGACAGATCGCAATGAATCGCGTCAGCCCTGTTTGCTTGACGGTTCGCCTTGCGATGTCATGCCGTCCCAACCACAGGGCGAGGCCGACCAGCCCCACCCCGAACACACGAACACCTCCGTCATACGACCAGCCCAGGAGCAGTAGCCCGGTGAGCAGGATTCCGAGCAGCAACAGAAACGCGGCCTGCGCGGCTCCGCTCACCTGCTGCAACCGGGCCAGCTCCAAACGCTCACCGGCAATGGTCACCACCAGAAACGCCGCCCACCAGAAGACGACCAGGAAAACCGGCCATCCGAGACACCAGAGCAAATTGCCCGACGCCCAGAGAATCGCCCCACCACCCATGGTGTACGTATACAGCGCCGGATGCCGGCGAACAATCGCCGCAAAGATCGCCACCAGCCCGAGGCTGCCGGCAAGGATCGACAGTTGCGCCGCAAGAAGCGGGGCTCCGACGATCAAACCCACACCGCCAAGTCCGGTCAGCAACGGAACGGCATAGGCCCAGGGACGAGCCAGCGCAACCGCACGCTCCAAACTGATCAGCGTGCCCAGGAAACCGGACACCATGAGCGGGCCATGCAATGAGGAAAATCCAGCCCGCGGGAGCGGAACATTCCACCCCAGCCGCGCCAGCCCCGCCCACAGGCCTGTGAGCAACGCAAGCATGCCCAAAGCCAGGAGCGGAAGACGTTGAGGGTGTCGGACAATCATAGGTGTGAAGACTTTCTGTCAGGGTTCCCGGGTCGGAGTCATCGGCACATCGCGACCTGAGTCTGCGTCCAGGCGATAACCGGCCCGCTCCAAAGTGCGGCGCAGCGTGGTCATCACCGCAGCGCTGTCGGAATGCGGCAGCACGGCCACCGGCGGGGCGGCGCGCAACGCGTTCAATAATGACTCGGCTTCGGAGCCGGCCCGCTGATCGCAAAGATCGTACACACCCGCGGGGCCTTCCTCCAACGCATTATGGTCCGTCAGCAGACGTCGGATAGTCGCCAGGATCGCAGGGGTTGGCGTGGGCATGAGCAACGTGGCCAATGCGCCGTGATCGAGTCGAAGCTTGGCGGCCATCGGCAACGGTTCCCCGCCACGCCATCGTTGGACAGCAGGAAACAGAATCTTTTCCTCCATGCCGATGTGGCGAAGCAGTCCGGCGCGGAATTGATCGTACGCCTGGTGATTAACCTGCCCCGCCTCGGCTACCGCCGATAGCAGCAAGAGGTCGAGCCGTCGATGATCCTCAGCGAGGAATTGCTCGAGAAGGCCTGCCTCTCTGTCCTCCTTCATGTCCCGGCTCCCGTCATACCATGCTCCTCGCCCAACGCCTGCGAGTCAACCGCGCCTCGACTTCCCTGGCTCGATCCGGGTTTGCCCCGGCTGGTGCCGGACCCTGTCTTGCGGCAGGGCGCGGCAGACCCGCTACTTGGTGCGGACCTTTACGACCACAGCAGCCACTTGATCCAGGCGCAGGGTGGCATCGAAAAACTCCATGCCACTCAGTTCGCTGAGCAGCACCGCCTGCGTCCCGACCCTGGCCACCTTCCCATCGAGATCCTGCCCGGAAAGCAGCTTGATCTTCACCCGTTTGCCGACCTGTTGTTCAAGGAGCTGCCGCAGGACATCCGGACTGTTGAGTTCGACCGTCGAGTCCTCGGCCGGCACGGAAGGGACGCCGACAAAAGCCCCGCCAAGTAACCAGAGGAACAGCACAACCAAGCTCAACCCCATTCGTGCCTCCCGATGTCGCATACACACCTCCTTGAAGTGACCACCGCCCTGCTGCCGATTCGAGAGCAATTCCCCGTAACAGTTCACGTCGCGGGAGGATACCTGGGGCACCGCACAAAGTCACGCGCGGTCAAGCCACTCGGCAGACCACCCTCACCCGCGAGAACTGCGGCGCCTCTTTCCCCACCACAAAGCAAGGAACCAGCGTCGGCTTTACAGATTTCGAGGGGCAGGCTATCATCCCGGAAGGTCCGTACGTACCTCACCTCAATCCGCAAGGAGACACCGATGGGCTGGATGGTCCTCGCCGCGTTGATCGTGTTGCTGATGATCCTCATCGGCATGTACAACTCCCTCGTCCGACTCCGCGCCGCCTGCGAAAGCGCCTGGGCCGATATCGACGTGCAGCTCAAACGCCGATACGATCTGATCCCCAATCTCGTGGAGACCGTCAAGGCCTATGCGGCCCATGAGAAGGGCGCGCTGGAAGCCGTCATCAACGCCCGGGCCAAGGCCATGTCGGCACAGGGCCCCGAGGCGAAAGGAGCGGCGGAGAATCAGCTGAGCCAATCGCTGAAATCCCTGTTTGCCCTCGCCGAAGCCTACCCGCAATTGCGGGCCGTCGAGGCCTTCACGAAATTGCAGGGCAGCCTCGATCAAATCGAAGAGGCCGTGCAGAACGCCCGGCGCTACTACAATGCCGTGGTCCGCGACTACAATGCGAAGACCCAGGAGATTCCCACGAACCTCATTGCCGGCTGGTTCAATTTCGTCGGCCGCCAGTTCTTCGAACTCACGGACACCATCCAACGCGAGCCACCACGGGTGCAGTTCTAGCGTGGGCCGACCCGCCGGTTCGACCGTGAGCGCCGGACGGAAACCGAGACATGCGCCGCGCCTGCTCATCGTCCCTCTGCTCTGCCTCCTCACCTTCAGCCACCTGCTCCCAGCGGCAGCCCGTTCGTTCGTGCTCAGCCGGTTCGATGTCGAACTCCAAGTCCTGTCCGGCGGCGACCTGCTGGTCACGGAGACCGTCAGCCCCCGTTTCGAAGGAGCGTGGAACGGAATCGAGCGACTGATCCCCATCGAATATCGAACGCCGCAAGGCTTTACCTATCGCCTCCTGCTGGATCGCGTCACCGTCACGGATGAAGCCGGAACGCCGCTCAAAGTCGAAAGCAGTCGAGAGCGGCACTACCGGAATTTCAGGATCTGGATTCCAGGTGCGACCGACGCCACCCGAACCTTCGTGCTGAAATACCGTGTCCGAAACGGACTGAAATTCTTCGAGGATCACGACGAACTCTACTGGAACGTCACCGGCGACGAATGGGATGTGCCCATCGAGCAGGCTTCCGTGCGGATCATTCTCCCGCCACAGGCCACGGGCATCCGCGCTCAAGCCTTCACCGGAGCCTATGGCGCATGCGAGACCGCAGCCACCGTCGAGATCGTCGGGGCCGGCGTGGGGATGACCATGACCCGCGCCCTCGGGTTCCGCGAAGGACTCACGGCCGTCGTCGGCTGGGACAAGGGCATCGTGGCGGCCCCCACGGCGCTGGATCAGACACAGACGTTCCTCGTGAGCAACTGGGCGTTGGGGATTCCCCTGCTCGTCTTCATCGTGATGTATCGGCTGTGGGCCACGCGAGGCAGAGACCCGCGACTCCGGCCCATCACGGTCGTCTACGAACCACCGGATCGACTGACTCCCGCCGAAGTCGGCACACTCGTGGATGATAGTCCCGACACTCGCGACCTCACCGCCACCGTCGTCGATCTCGCTGTACGAGGCTATCTTCGAATTGCCGAGCAGAAGGCCGAACACTTGTTCGGCCTCTGGTCGAGTACCGACTATCGCTTTCAGCGCACCAAACCCGCGCAGGAATGGGCCATCTTGCCGCCTTACGAGCGGCTCCTACTGGAAGCGTTGTTCAACGGCAACGCCACCGACGACGTCTCGCTGAGTTCGCTGGAAAACCGCTTCTACAAATCCCTGCCCCCTATTCAGGACGCCATCTTCGAGTCGCTCCAACAACGGAGGTACTACGCGCAACGCCCCGATCGGGTGAAGCAGGCATATCTCATCGGCGGGATTGCGCTGGGGATGCTGCTGACCGTGGCCCTCTCCGCGCTGGCCGGTCAATGGGGCATGGCGCCGATGACGTGTCCCTGGGCCGGTGTGCTGTCAGGCCTGATCGTGGTCGGGTTCGGCCGCATCATGCCGGCTCGCACCCTGCAAGGCACCAGGGCCCTGGAGGGCGTCTTGGGATTCGAGGAATTCCTGACTCGCGTAGAGGCCGATCGTTTCGATCGAGTCGTCAAGACGCCGGAGCTGTTCGAGAAATTTCTCCCTTATGCGATGGCGCTCGGAGTGGAAAAGAATTGGGCACGAGCCTCTGAATCCATCGTGCTGACCTCACCGGTCTGGTATCAGGGCGTCGATCCGGGTGGATTCAACACCGGCGGGTTCACCAGCCGCATGGGCGACATGGCCACCCGCGCCGGCTCCACCATGACGTCAGCCCCACGCAGCTCCGGCGGATCTGGATTCGGCAGAGGCGGATCGTCAGGCGGCGGGTTCGGCGGCGGCGGCGGCCGGGGATTCTGACCGCCAGCGATTCACGTGGCCACCGGCCGACTCAACGGCTCACCGGCTTCTGCACGACGGAGAGCTCGGTGCCGGGAGGGAAGGCCAAACCCAACTGAATCTTCCGCGAGGGCCCGCGCAGCGTCACCCGCATCTTCTGCCCGTCCCATTGCCACGTGATGGAACCGCCGGGAAGGGCGAGGCTCGATACCGCCATCGGTTGCGACAGCCAGGCCGGAATAATACCGGCACCGACCACCACCGTCGGCTCCACAGCTGCCTCATCGAGATAGGCCAGCATGTCCTGCTGCAATAACAGCAGCAACGCCGCCGTTTCGTAGTCCGGCGAGACGGCGGTTTCATTGTGCCAGCCCCGCGCGTATTGCCAACCATCCGCCACCTCATCCTGCGTCGGCCGAGGCGCATCCCAGGTATACAGGCCCGGCGACGCCTGGTGACTCCAGAGTTGATGAAGCGCCGCCCAGACCGCTTCCGGTCGGCCAAGCCGCAATGCCCGGTGCGCCTGAGTCAGTTGGGTGGCCGCCGTCGGGGACACCGCAGGGGGCCGATCTGTCGTGATCGGTTGCCCCAACGGATGACGACGTGAAGCGGAACCGGCCAATGAACGCAGGCTGACCGGTACGGTGACGCTGTCCGGCGAGCCGTTTGGAAATTGCCGCTGCCAATTCTCTTCCAGCCCCCGGGCATGCTGTCGCCAGCGAGCCGCCTGTTGGCGCTTTCCCAGTCGCTCGGCAAATTAAGCGGCAGCCAGCAACCCGCGATAGCTGACGGCATTCACATAAAAGAGCGGCCAGTCCTCTCCGACGCGGCCGACGATCAGGCCGTCATGCGCCGGTTGGGCCAGCAACGCCGTCCTGGTCTGCCGACCGTGGTTGAAGTCATGGGGAGAGGGAATCCAATAGGGTTCCACCAGTGGCGCCCGGGCCATCAACATCCCCTCGATACGCTGGGCTTTCCGAAGAATGTGCGGTCAAAGCCACTGGTCGTGCACCGGATCCGCAATGTAGGAGGCCGACTCGGTCAACGCCCAGATGGCTAATCCAGGGGCATCGGCCTCGGGACCGGAGCCGCCGGCAAAATCATGCGAGGCCAGAAATTGCGAGAGAATCCGGCTGACGTGGGGATCACCGGCCCGCGTCAGCGCCGCCGTAATGTACGAACCCTGTCGATGCCAGGCACGATAAAAAAATGTGGGATCGCCGGGCCGGGTTTCATCCTCGACGAGACTCATCATGAGGTGCGTGATTTGTGCATCCATGGAGGCCTGCAGGCGGGGCTCGGGCAGCGCAAGACGGGCCCGCTTCGGCGAATGCGTGTAGTCATTCCGGCCGTCGACGGGAGGCTGCAAATCGGATAGCACCACACGAACCTCGCCATCAGGCCCTGCTGAAGGCGCCGCGAACTTCATTCGGGCATATCCCCAGCCCGACTCGCCGTTCCAGGATTTGGCCGATGATTGCGCGGTCATCCAGTCGGATCTATTCTCATCTCCCAAAGTGATCGCATCGGGCGTAGGCGTGGCTTTCACCGCCCAACGGTGATTGATGCCAATCTGCGTCCCGTCAGAGTCCAACGCGGTCACCGGACCTCCGGACGGGCCCACGCTTCGAATGACAACCGCGGGAATATGATTCGTGTAATTTTTGAACCGCAGCTCCCAATGCGTGGCATCCAGGCGCGACCAGGTAGCCTGATAATAGGGTGTCTGCGTCACGATGGCCGGAACGTTCGGATGCGTCGACGGGGCGAATCGCTGCTGGATATCGCTCAGCGGCACCGTCTGGCTGGTCACGACCGGCAATCCGTCGGCATCGCAGAGCCAGAGCGAGACACCGAAACTGGGGACATGCGGGCTGAAGTCTCCGCCCGGCTCGTGATAGGCCGCGCTACCCTCGGGAGCGCCCGGCAGCCCCAGCGGCACATGCCCCACCGAGCGGGGCCAGAGTCGATCCGGATCTTTCTGCATCATATTCGTCATCAGCTCACGTTGCGGCGTAAACTGCGTCGCCGAGCGCGTGGCCTCCTGAAACTGTTGCCAGTTGTTCAGGCCGGCACAGAGCGTGAGCAACGCGGCCAGGCCCACCACTATCCGGCGGCCAGGACTGATGGCCCCCAAGGCAGCAACGGCAAGGAGGAGCGGAAGGAAATTCAGGCTGTAGACGAACGTTTCTTCTCCGTAGAGGAGATGCAGCAACGTCTCAAACCCCAGCAGGCCGGCCAGAACGAGGCGGAACCGAAGATGCTGCTCGAGGGTGATCAGCCGCCACAGCCCATTCAACAACAACGCCGACCAGATCCCGACGGCCAGCAGCCCCAATGGACCGGACGATCCCGGGCGGGAAAATTGAAACGTCAGCCGTTCGGACAGCCGAAACGAATCGGTCTTGGCCTGGGTGTACGCATCGTCTTTCATGAATCGGACATCCGGAGCCACCATCGTGTGGAACATTATGGAGGACAGGACGTTGGCCACGCCCCCGGATTGAGGATGATTGATGAACTCCGTCTCTTCCCGATGGCCGATAAAAAATTCCGCCGTGGGAAAGATGAACTTCTGCACGCCCCAGAGCAGCACCACCACACACAACGCATTGACGGAGAGTTGCACCGCCTGCTTCCAGGGCCATCGAACCAACGTCACCAGCAGGCCGGCCATCCAGTTCGTCACGGTAAAGCTGAGCGTGAGCGCACTCGCGATCACATAGGCCGTGGCGCCGAACGGCCGCTGTTCAGCACACAAGAGCAGTACGAGAGCCAGCATGATCGAGAGCGAGCCCCAGGAGTAGGAATTGGGCACCGGAAACCAAAACAGCGCCGAGGCGCTGCAGAGTCCGAGCAGCGTGAAGACCGAGGCATCCGGTCTGCGACAACCAAGCAAGCGGAACAACAGGTACAACGTCCCGGCCCATAGCCCGCCGATCACGCCGCTCATGAGCAACACCGCGCGAAGCGGACTGGTCGCCAAACCATGTTTCAGCAGGTAGACCGGAATGAAGGTGAGCAAGGAGAATAACGGATGGACCGATGCCCGATAGTGGTCATCATGCACACGAGTCATGTTCGAGATTTCTCGCGGCGTATCGGCTTCGAACCAAAAATCCATCGACTGAAACAAGAATGATGGCATGGACCGGGTGAGCAACAGGCACGCGCCCGCGACGAAACTCGCCACCAACGCAGCAACGATCCAATCGGTCCGATCCACAGGCGCCGGCTGATCGGACCGGCTGAGAGCAGGCGGAGCGTCCGAGCAGACAGCCTCTCCGTCGGCTTCAGGGCCGAATCGCAACCGGAACCCAGGACTAGTTTTGGCCAGATCCATAACGCGCAGCACCCTCTCTGGACGAATGACCCACGACGCGACTCAGGGAGACGCGCCAAGGACCGACGATTTCTACGGAACAGCTGAAGCCCGCTGTCGGCTTCACGCGAGGAAAGACCGCCGATAGGAGAAATCAGTGCGGCGAGAATGTTCTCGTCTCGCTCTGCACTGGAGCGGCTTGCGGCCGCCAGGAGCACACCCCTTCATAGCTAACGGAGCGATGCGTTGAGATCAACCCTCCGCGCCAAAAGAATCGCTTCCACTCACGATTTTGTCTTTATCCTCCTCACGAACCGCTCCACCACTGCGACAATGCGTCACAATCGAACAGACATCCCAGCCCTCCATGCGCCCATCACGCATGGCCATGTGTCGCATATTGAATATGACGAGGAGAGAAGGAGAATGTTTCCGGCCCCGGACGTTTTTATTTTGGCAGAACCTCCAATGTCGCACTTTCAGCGCTCGCCTGTTGGGGCGACGACCTGGAGGAGGCCACGCCCAGCAGGGAGGAGGTCGAACGCCATGGCCCGCCGCGCAATACGCAAATCTTCTTGAGCCTCACAATGAAGCGCCTATACTGACAAGCCCGCATTATTCATGAGCGCTTCTGCTGCAATCGCGGATTCGCAGCTGCGACCAGCCTGTCGGCGGGCGGGCTCGCCGCTCGG
>JACOEF010000882.1 GCA_024998705.1 Nitrospira sp. | reverse complement strand
GGCCGCGCGAAGCATCCTATACACTTTGTCCTAGTATAGTGTCAATGGTTGGAATTCTAGGACAAAGGCCGTGGACCTGGAGTCGGACGCGCCCTTAGCATCCGGGATTGTGTCCTTCTCGGATACCTTGTCTTTTCGGATCGGCTGGGGTAGGGTGGGCACGGACGGGGCAGAGATGGGTGAAATGGGGTCGGCAGACAATCGACTCCTGGGGGGTCGCTGGGGCCGCCCCAATCGGACCACTCCCATTATATAGAGGGCGAGGGAGG
>JACOEF010000361.1 GCA_024998705.1 Nitrospira sp. | reverse complement strand
GGCGCTGATGGCAACGGCGCAGATCAACGGCGCGATGGCCTTGTTTCAGAACCAACAGCTGGGTGAAGCCCATCGTCATCTGGATCAAGCCTGGTCGGATGTGCGGTCGCTGGAGGATGGTCAGGCGAAGACCGCCGGGTTGTTGAACATCGGCCTTGGCTATCAGGAGCTGTTCTCCGCCACGATCGCGAAATCCGGCGTGACTAAGAAATCGGATACGGGGAAGGGGCGTCCGACGGAGGCCGCTGCTTCTGCCGGGCCCGGAGCCGGACTGCTGAAGCAATCGTCCGATGCCTTTACCGCGGCTGGAGAAGTAGCCGAGCGTACCGGCGATGCGCGCGGACAATCCTATGCCTGGGGCTATCTGGGTGGATTGCTGGAACAGGAACATCGCAATCCCGAGGCGTTGGAGTATTCGAGGAAGGCCACCTTCGCCGCACAAAAGGGGAATGCGCCGGAATCGCTGTACCGTTGGCAATGGCAAACGGCGCGACTGTTGCGCGCGGACGGCAAAGAGGAAGAAGCCCTGGCCGCCTATCAGCGTGCCGTGACTCTGTTGAAACCGATCCACTACGAATATTCCGTTGGGTATCAGGGACGGCATCATTCATATTACGAGTCCGTGGCGCCGCTGTTCGTGGAATATGAGGATGTGTTGATGCGGAGAGCGGCGGCTGCAAAGACGCCGGATCAGAATGAACAGTTGCTTGTGCAGGTGAAGGACACGGTTGAGGTCTCCCATGCCGCTGAACTGCAAGATTATTTCCAGGACGACTGTGTGACGACGGTCGCGAGTCACCGACGCCCCGGCACATTGGCGCCCGGTACCGCGGTGGTGTATCCGATTTCTTTCCCGGACCGGCTCGAATTGCTCCTGGAAACCGTCAATGGGCTCAAGCAAGTCAGGGTTCCTGTGACGGGTGAGAAGCTGACGAAAGAAATTCGTTCATTCAGGCGGCTGATCCAGGATTCCCAATCGCAGAACTACATGTCTTCCGCGCAGACGTTGCACGGGTGGCTGGTGGCGCCTCTTCAGCAGGATCTGCAGGGGGCCGGTATTCATACGCTCGTGATGGTGGCCGAGGGATCGCTCCGGATTATTCCAATGGGAGCCTTGCATGACGGGCGGCATTTTCTCGTGGATTCACTTGCCGTGGCTGTGACCCCGAGTCTGGCATTGACCGATCTGAGTGCCGCTCAGCGCCGCAAAGGCAGGTTGTTGTCGGTCGGCCTGACCGCATCGGTCGACGGCCAGTCGGCTCCGCGTTATGCGGAGACCGAAGTCCAGGCCATCAGAACGCTCTATGGCGGAAAGTTGCTGATGAACAAGCAGGTCTCGGCACCCTCTCTGGAAGAAGAGATCAAGGATCAGGGTGTGGGGATCGTCCATGTGGCATCCCATACGGTCGTCGGCACTGAGGCTAAAGATTCGTTTGTGCTCGCGCACGACGGTAAGATTACAATGGATCGGTTGTCGCAGCTGGTGGGGCTGCAACAATACCGGCAGCAACCCTTGGATCTCTTGACGCTCAGTTCCTGTGAAACGTCGGCCGAGGATGATCGCGCAGCACTCGGACTGAGCGGTGTGGCTGTCAAGACAGGGGCGCGGACGGCCTTGGCGAGCTTGTGGACGTCGGATGATGAAACGACTACGGAACTCGTGTCGGAATTTTACCGGCAGTTGCAGGACCCGGCGATCTCAAAAGCCGTCGCCTTACAGCGGGCGCAGCAGAAGATCCTTTCTCAGCGTGGTCACACGCACCCCAGTTTCTGGGCGGCATTTCTCTTGATCAATAATTGGATGTGATCGGGACAGGATCCAAAACCCCGATGCGCACACGATACAGCACCATCGATCCTGTATCGATGGTGCTTGTGTTGGCGTGCATTCAGATGTGGGGCGAATCTTGCCGGAGCGTGCTCACGGCACTGTAGGGGGGGGAGCGACTAGAGTTTTTTTCCGGTCATGATTTCGTAGGCTTCCTCAATCGTCTCCACTTCGCGCACCAGCACTTTCGATTCAAGGTTCAGGCTGACCCGGTTGATGCGAGGGGCATAAAACTGTCCTCGAGGAACCAGCAGCACGTGGTAGCCAGCCTTTGCCGCCGCCGTTGTTTTTTCAGCCACCTGTGCGACTTGTCCGATCCTTCCATCACCCTCCAACGTGCCGGTGATTGTAATATCCTGTTTCAGGTGGTCGCCTTTCAGTAGGGCGAGGAAACCGATGGCCAAGGCGGCCTCTGCCGTTGATCCTTCTGCATCCAATGCACCTGAAAATGTTGCAAAGAGGGATAACGTCCCGGTTGGGCGAACGGATGGCGCAAGGCGTTCGACGGCAAAGCGAAAGGCCCGCTGAATGGAACTCATCCCGGTCCCTCTGACAGGAACTTGACTCCGTCCCCACCGCAAAGACAAGGGGTCCGGTTGGTTTCCTTCGTCCCATTTCATCACAAATGTCGGGAAGCCGACTTGGTCTTCGGTGTAGGTGGCGATGGAGATGGGGACGGTGAGAGTTCGGCTTGCAGAGGCGGCAGATGGAATCAACGACAGCAGGGCAGTGAGGGAGAGGACGACTCCCGCAACCATGGGTGAGAATGTGCCGCTTCTTGGACATGTTGTTCGCATGCGCATAAATCAAGTCTAGATGAGGATGCTCGATTGTCAAATCGATGCGGTGTCGTGCTCGCGGGCCGCTGGTGTTCGACGCAATGGCGGGGTAAAGAGCCGAAATTCAACGGATCTTTTTGGATGCTGAAATTACCTACTGAAATGCGTGAGGTGCTGAGTCGTAGGAAAGCCTGATGCCTCTTCTCGCTCGCGCGTGGTATTCTGGTGCCGATCCGCCCGCACGGGTCTGTGTGTGCCGGAGCGGGCTCTACGTGGAGAAGGTCAGCAATGTCGGAGCGAGGAGCCGTGGTGATCACCGGAGCGTCATCGGGAATCGGTGCAGCCTGCGCACAGTATCTCGATGGGCTTGGCTTCACGGTGTGGGCCGGTGTCCGGAGGAGAGAAGACGGAG
>JACOEF010000881.1 GCA_024998705.1 Nitrospira sp. | reverse complement strand
TCGGTGCTCAGTATGGTAGGACTTCTGTGCTCGCAGCGTAGGCCCTTTGGAGGATTGAGCTAATCAGCAGAATTCGGTACTCTACCCGTCCGTTTCTCTGCCCTATCACACACCAAGGAGTCGTCAATCATGGCGAAAGTGCTGGAAGGTCCCGGGATGGGGCTGATGAAGAAGTGGGGAATCACCGTCCCCAATTATGTGGTCGTCACTTCCGTTGATGAGCTGACTAAGCTGGGTCAAGCCAATGAGTGGTTGAAGAAATCCAAGCTCGTGGCCAAAGCGCACGAGGCTCTCGGGTCGCGATTCAAACTGGGGTTGGTCAAGGTCGATCTCGACTTCAAGGCTGCGGAGGCCGCGGCGAAGGAGATGATCGGTCGCCAAGTCGGCAGCATCACGGTGACGCAGGTCATTGTCTCCGAAATGATTCCGCACAAAGAAGAATATTATTGCGCCGTGAAATCCACGCGCGAAGGCAGCGAGATCCTCATCGCCAACTGTGGCGGGATCGAGGTCGAATCGAACTGGGATCGCGTCAAGCGATTGTGTCTTGAAATCGGGCAGGCGCCTTCCCCTGAATCGCTCGAGAAATTGTCGAAAGAGGCTGGATTTAGCGGGCCGCTCGTGAAGAAGATGGCTGAGTTTGCAGGGAAAATGTTTGCCTGTTTCGATAGCGAAGATGCGCAGTACCTCGAGGTGAATCCCGTGGTGTTGCGCGCCGCCGATGAACAGCTGGTGGCGCTCGACGCCGTGACATTGCTCGATGGCGATGCCAAATTTAGGCATCCGGACTGGAATTTTGCGTTTGCGGCTGAGTTCGGCCGGGCCTATTCCAAGCAAGAAATCGAGGTGATGGCGGTTGACAGCAAGATTAAGGGGTCGGTGAAATTCATCGAGATTCCTGGTGGAGATACCGCCATGCTGCCGGCGGGCGGTGGTGCCAGCGTGTACTATTCGGACGCGGTCGTCGCACGTGGCGGAAAGTTAGCCAACTACGCCGAATACTCAGGTGACCCGCCGGATTGGGCGGTCGAAGTGCTCACG
>JACOEF010000367.1 GCA_024998705.1 Nitrospira sp. | reverse complement strand
GCGCGCACCCGGAAACGGGTCTAGCATGTTTCGGCTCCTCTCCACCATCTTCCTCGTCAGCGTCGGCATCTTTCTCTACAGCTATTTTCGCGAACTCAACCCAGGCTTCATCACGATTCGAACCAGCCCGGACGCGCTGTTCGAGCTGAGCCCCGTATCACTGGTCCTGTTCTCAATGGCCTTGGGCGCCACAATGGTGGCCCTCATCGTCACCGTCAAAGAAACCTCCCATGTGTTCATGAATTGGCGAACCAATCGCCTTGTACGCCGCAAAGAGAAGGTCGATGCCCTGCATCGGGACGGAACCCACGCCTTTATGTCCAAGCGGACGGCCGATGCCGTCAACCTCTTCGAACGGGCACTGGTCATCGACCCGAATCGAACGGATTCGTTGCTCTGGCTCGGGAACATCTACCGGTCGGAGAGCAATTTCACGGAAGCGATCCGCCTCCATCAGCAGGCCCACCGTATCGAAGAACGCAATGTGGAAGTCCTGCTCGAATTGGCCAAAGATTTGGAGGGCGCCCGGCGATACGAGGACGCGCTGCAAACGCTCCAGAACATCCTCCGTATTGAGCCGGATAACCTGATGGCCTTGATCCGCAAACGCGATTTACAGATTCGGCTTGAGAAATGGAGCGATGCGCTCGAAATCCAACACCGCTTGGTCAAAGCCAAGCTACCCGAAAGCGAACGGCGCGCCGAATCAAATCTGCTCCTCGGCTGTATGTACGAAGTCGGGCGGCAACTCTTGGAGCGCGGGCACCCAGACAAAGCCCGTCGTTACTTCCAAGGCGCAATCAAGAAAGATCGGACGTTCCTGCCGGCCTATATCGGCATCGGAGAGATTCTAGTCCGTGAAGGAAAAACCAAGAACGCGGTCGAAATTCTCAAGAAGATCTATGCCAAGACACGCAGCATCATCATCCTGCACCGACTGGAGGAACTCTTTCTAGAGTTGGGAGAGCCGGATGAGATCATTCGCGTCTACCAGGAGGCGCTCCAACAGGACCCCCACAATGCCATGATCCAGTTCTATCTCGGGAAACTCTACTATCGACTCGAAATGGTCGATGAAGCCTATGACGTGCTCGCAACACTCGACGGAACGCAGGAACAACTCGTCGACTACCATAAGATCATGGCCAACTTATACCTGCGTAAACAGCACATGGACGAGGCCGTGGGAGAACTCAAGAAAGCCCTGGGGTTCAAGAAACGGGTCGTGGTGCCCTACCAGTGCACCCAGTGCCACCATGAATTGGCCGAATGGTCAGGCCGCTGCCGGCGATGCGGGCGATGGAATACCTACGTCGCCCTCCCCTGGCGTGACGCGAACCAGCCCGACACCGACCCAAATGGGCAGGCCACACGGATCCCGGCCGTTCCCTATCAAGGCATTGCATCTCCATTTGAAACCGTGTAGGGTTTCCCCGCCCTTTTTTCATTTCACAGACACGGCCTCTGCCCACGGGTCTCCCGATCGGGAATCAAGGTTCGATCTGTCTTTTCGAGGAGTAGCGTGCATGACTGACTTTACTATCCTGGCCAAGAAGGCCTTGCGGGACGAATTGCTCACCCACGAGGAATCCCTCGCCGTATTGCAGACCCCGGACTCCCGGCTGCTGGAACTGTTACAGGCGGCTTTCACCGTCCGGGAACGCTATTTCGGCAAGACGGTTCGCCTGCAAATGCTCTTGAACGCCAAGAGCGGCGCCTGCCAGGAGGACTGTGGCTACTGTTCGCAATCGGCGATCTCCAAAGCCCCGATCGAACGCTATGGGCTACTTTCTCAGGATCAGATGGTAACCGGCGCCCGCCGCGCGGCGGCGGCCAAGGCCCAGCGCTATTGCATCGTCATCAGCGGACGCAGCCCGCTGGATCGGGACATTGCCGATATCGCCTCCGCCGTACGCTCCATTAAGCAGGAAGTTCCGATTCAGATTTGTTGCTCACTGGGGCTCCTCAACGAACGCCAGGCGAAAGACCTGAAATCCGCCGGGGTGGACCGGATCAATCACAACCTGAACACGAGCGAAGCTTATCACCCCGAAATCTGTACGACGCATACCTTCCAGGACCGGCTGGCCACCATCCGGCATGCCAGGACCGCCGGGCTTGAAATCTGCTCCGGTTGCATCGTCGGAATGGGAGAGAGCGATGAAGATCTGATCGATCTCGCATTGGCCCTCCGTGAGGTCAAACCGGACTCCATTCCCATCAACACGCTCCACCCGGCATCCGGCACACCCATGGAACATTGCGCGCCCCTTACCCCGCAACGGTGCCTCAAGGCCTTGTGCCTGTTCCGGTTCCTGCACCCGAGAACCGAGCTCCGTATCGCCGGGGGCCGTGAACACAATCTGCGCAGCTTGCAGCCGCTCGCGCTGTATCCGGCGGATTCAGTATTTGTGAACGGCTACCTCACCACGCCGGGTCAGCCGGCCGCAGAGGTGTGGCGAATGATCGAAGACTTAGGATTTGATATCCAGGTGGACGCAGTCCCGACCACACAGGGCTCCACTCCCGACTCAGAGCCGGTCGCCGGCCTTCATTCGTAACGGAGCCCCTCAATCAGAGGTTGCCTGGCGGCCCAGCGGGCCGGCCAGAATCCGGCGAGCAGCGAGGCGACGAGGGCCAGAACGGCAACTTGAACCATCAAGCCCAGCGGCCATGAGACCTGGATCGTCCAGCCGAATGACTGGCGGTTAATGACCCGGATTAAGATCCAGGCAAGCGCCAGTCCCCCGATAAGTCCCATCGCCGTTCCCAACAACCCCAGATAACCGGCTTCCCAGAGAATCAACGCCGTAATCTGGCCTCGGCTGCTGCCAAGCGCCTGCAACGTGGCCAACTCCCGACGCCGCTCAACCACCGACGTCACCAGGGTGTTGATAATCCCCAACATGGCAATAATCACTGCGATGGCCTCCAGCACGTAGGTCAGTGTGAAGGTCCGGTCAAAGATTCGAAGAATCTCCCGGCGCAATTCTCCGTTGCTGATGACCGTCGGCGCCAGAGTCCCGTGGGAACCATCGGCCAAGGTGTGAAGCAAGGCCGCCCTGGCCTGGTCCAGATCGACTCCCGGATCGATATACACAGGAAACACCGTCACGCCCTCATCGTTCCACCAGTGCTGATACAGCGACCGGTCGATGACGATCTTCCCTCCATCGGTCGCATAGTCGTAAAAAACCCCCAGAACCGGCAACGATTTCACCCCCGCCGGCGTCGGGATGGATAGTTGACTGCCCCTGGCCACATGCAGGTGATTGGCCACCACTTCCGAGAGGATGGCTCCTTCGCCAGCGGCTGCGCGAGTCAGGATCGCCGCCGAGTCACCGTCGAGAAACAGGTACCGGCTTCGTACCGCATGGAGCGCCAGATCTCTGGATACGAGCGCGATCGGCCGCCCCTCCAGTTCGATACGCACATCACGGTAGGCATCGACCGCCGCCACATGCGCCGACTCGGCCAAGCGGGTGCGCCAGACACCAGGGAGGGCTTGGCTCGACGCCCCCCCGCGAACGACATGCGGCCACCCGGCCGGTGCCACGATGAAATCGGCCATGACTGTCTGGTCGATCCATATCTCAACCGTGTCGCGAAAACTCCGGATCATCAGCATCACCCCGACCATGATCGCCACTCCGACGAGAAAGGCAGATACAGTCACCGCATTCCGGCCTATTCCCCGCGTCGTATGCTCCCGCGCGATGTGGCGAATGGCGCCACCCAACGAAGGCGCGCGGGAAGTGCTGCCCAGCTCCCGGGTGCGGCAGACCCACTGCATGAGGATCGGAACCAGGCAAGAGAGGCCGGCGAGCAAACAGAACGTCGCCAGATATCCGAAAACAGGAACCCAGCCGACTGGTCCGGCAAACGCGCAGCCCAGCGAGAAGAGCAGCAAACCTCCGCCCAGCACCCCCAGCGAGGCAGCACGAACCCGCTGGGCAACATCATATTCTCCGGGGGCAATAGCCGCCACTACTAACGTACGTCCGGCATCCAGGCTGGGCCCCAACGCTCCCAGGATCGACACCCCGCCACCGATCACGATCGCTTCGATCAACAGCCGGGCAGATCCCGGCGGAAAACCGAAGGTTGTTGGCGCATCGGCCATCGAAACATAGAGGTCCTGGATCGTCCGACCGACCAACCCAACAAGTACATTCCCTAGGGCAAGCCCTAGACTCCCCCCCAAGACCCCTCCCACCACACCCACCACGCCTGCCTCCGCGAGGAAGAGGCCGACGACCATCGGCTCCGACATCCCGATCGCACGCAGAATTCCTACCTCCCGCCGGCGCTGCGCGACGGTGAAAGACACGGTGTTGTAAATCAGGAAGATACCGACCAGCAGCCCCACCATACTCAGCACGGAGAGGTTTAATTGAAACGCGCCGACCATGGATTCGACTTGCCGACTACGCTGGATCGGACGGCGCACCGTGACGGCAGGAGGGAGAATCGTTGTAATCGCCTCGGCCACCTGCTCGACCGAAAAAGAGGGCTCCGTCACCAGATCAATCCGATCCAGCCGACCGATCAGGCCGAACGTCCGCTGGAAGGCCGCGATATCCATCACCGCCAGCCGGTCCCACGCCGAGATCCCGCTGGCCTGACGGCCCATCACCGAGGTGATCAAGACAGACACCTCGCGGCCACCGACATCCAGGTTCAGGGTGTCCCTGGGTCCGACTCCTAGCTCCAGAGCTAATCCCTGCCCTATCATCAGCCCGTTTTGAGCCAGAAACCCCTCCATCCCGTCGTCGTCACCGGGCCGGCCTGGATCCTTCACCGTCGAAGGGAGGCGCCCCTGAGCCGCATTCAACTCGTCCAGGAGGTCCAGACCAAGAATGAGAAACGACTGAGGGCGGCCGGCCACACGGGCGCCGACTTCCACCACCGGTCTTGCTGAATCCACGCCACCCACAGCCCGTACGGCGGCAATCAGTCGCTCGTCCATCCCCAGCTCACCGGCTGATATCTCCAGGGTGACCGGACCGGCTACCGATAAGACCGAATCCTGGAACGTTCGTAAGACATTAACATTAGCCGTCTGGACCGCGATGGTCGCCGCAACGCCTAACCCGACCCCGATCACCGTGAGGAGCATGCGACCGGGATGGGTGGACAAATGCGTCCATCCAAGGCGGGCACAGACCCCAAATACACCAGCGAAAATCAACGGCATGGACAGACCTACCGAAAGTACGCTCTAGTAGTTGTTTTTACAGATTTGCCCAGATATGCTAGGATTACGTTCAGTAGAATTTGGGGTATACATCTATATGGCAATACGCAAACGACCTCAATCCAGAAAGCCCGCGAAGATCAGCAAATCCGCTTCATCGACCAAAAAGAGAAAACCGCGTAAGGTCGCGAAGCCGGCACGCCCGCGTACGACACGCTCCGAGGCGCTGACACCCAGACAGAAGGAAATTCTGAAACTGGTGTCACAAGGAAATACCAACCGAGACATCGCCCGTCGCCTGGCAATCAGTGTGCGGACGGTTGAGGTACATCGCTTTAACTTGATGCGGCGATTGAAGGTTCGCAACGTCGCGCAGCTGCTTCGGCAGGCGTTGCAACAGGGATTCCTCCCGAAGAACTTCGCGTTCCGATAAACACTCCGTGCGCCGGTTTCGTCTCTGGAACCGGCGCACCTTTCATTACAGCTCTTTCAGTTTTCCTCGACGGCTCTCAAGCGACGTGGCGCCGCGCGTGCGTAACTCGGTCGCCAGCTCACACTCCAATCGCTCAAACCCCCCGACACCTTCTTCGACCAGCACCGTCCCCACCTGAACCGCCGATGCCCCGCACAGTACATGCTCAAACGCATCGAGCCCCTGCACGACCCCACCGGTCCCGATGATGGGAATGCGCCCTTCCAGCAACTTCCAGAAGGCTCGCACATTCGCCAGCGCAACCGGTTTGATCAGCGATCCGCCCAATCCTCCAAACCCGCCCTTCGGCTTGATGACCGGCGTTTCACGCTTTGGATCGACGACCAGACCATTCCCGACCGAATTGATCAAATTCAGGTAATCCACCCCGCAGCGTCGGATCACCTCGGCCATGACCGCATGGTGCGCCGGGTCGAAATAGGGCGGTAACTTCACGCCCATTGGAACGGTGATGAGGGGCCGCACCCGCTTGAGCAGCCGTTCTGAATCCACCGGATCGTAGGCGATCTGAGGTTTACCGGGAATGTTCGGACAGGAAAGATTCACCTCGATCAGATCTGGTTTCGCCTGATTGATCACACGCGCCATAGTGAGAAAATCATCCTCGCAGAGGCCGGCGATGCTGGCGATCACGGGTTTGCCGAACCGGGTGAGCTCGGGAATCATCTCCGCATAGGCGAGATACCCGAGATTCGGGAGCCCCATGGAATTGATCGACCCACCGGAGAACCCGTAATACCGCGGCTCAGGATTGCCGGTCCTCGGCTCCAGGGTCATCGACTTGGTGACGATGGCTCCGGCTCGAGAACGTCCTAGCGCAAGGAGTTCCTCCCGCGTCATACAGAGCGCTCCGGAGGCATTCATGAAACAGGTCGGGAATTTCACTCCCGCAATGGTCACACTCAAATCCATGCTAGTCCTTTCTCCTGGCAGGACGTGGAACAATCCCGTTGGCGTTCCTCCCCCGCTCTCTTTGAAATTCGCGACGCGTTAGTCATGACGCCTTACTCCGAGCGAAGAGCCGCCTTCACCGGACATAGTACACAACCGTTCGGCCTAGTGTCGGACACAATTCACCAGCCGGCCATCCTGCATATGCCACACATAGTCGGCTGCGTCAGCCGCGCTCTCACTGTGCGTCACCAGCAACACCGAGTGACCAAACCGTTGCGGTAACGTCCGAAACAAGTGGACGATGTCCGCCCCTTGTTTGGAATCGAGGTTTCCGGTCGGCTCATCTGCCAAAATTAGCCGTGGTCGATGCACGATCGCCCGGGCAATGGCCACACGTTGCTGCTCTCCTCCCGACAACTCACTCGGCCGATGTGAACGTCGAGTGTCCATTCGCACCGCGTCCAAGACCTCCTCGATCCGTTCCGCCACCGCGGCCCCCTGCTCCCCCCTCAGCAGCAAAGGCAAGGCCACGTTTTCCGCAACCGTCAGGCCGGGGATCAAATGAAACGCCTGGAAGACAATCCCAATCAATTCCCGTCGTATCCGGGTCCATTCCATGGCGCTTGCGTGGGTCACCGGCCGGTTCTCGATCGTAATGGTACCTGAGGTCGGCTGATCGAGGCCTCCGATCAGATTCAGTACGTGCTCTTCCCGCATCCGCTTGGCCCCACAAACGCACAAAACTCCCCGGAGCGCACGTCGAGCGTCACATCCTGCAATGCCGACACCAGCGTCTCGCCTCGGCGATAGGCTTTGGACAGATTCTGCACACGTACTAACACGTTGCTGGGATCTTGCATGATGGGAACCGACGGCCATGACAGATTGCGGGAGCATCCCACAGGTGCCTCGGAGCGGCACAGTGCGGAGCCATTGGAATCACCTCGATGCGGACGGAATCGTCCTATATCACACCCCGTTTATACCTCACAACCTTGACAGGCCGAGGGGTGTTCCGTGCACAATCTCGTGGCACGGCCGGTCAATGTTCCAGGACCTCTGTCATGAGCCTACACGCCTTGTTCGCAGACATGTTCCAACGGGCCTCGCGCCTGCTGATTCCTTCGAACTGCGCCAGCTGCGAACAACCTCTCACAAATGATCCCACGCCGTTCTTCTGTCGCCGATGCTGGGAATTGATTCAACCGCTGCAAGGGCCGTCCTGCCCGCGATGCCACCGCCCCTTCGCTTCACCATACGCGACAGCCCATAGTCCGACGCATGAATGTCATGACTGCCGTACCCGCGCACCTCACTATTCACACGTCTGGGCCGCCTATGCCTACTGCCCCCCACTACAGGACGCCATTGCCTTATTTAAATATCGCGGGAAGGTGGGACTGGCGGATGCCCTGGGTGCGCTGCTCGTTCGAGCGCTCCCGGCAGACCTGGACGCTGACCTCCTGATGCCGATCCCGCTCCACCCCAACCGCCTTCGACAGCGAGAGTTTAATCAATCCCTGCTCCTTGCCGATCGCATCGCGCCCGTGCTGCAACGCCCCGTATCCTATCGGAACTTGGTTCGTACCGTCGATACCGATCCGCAGACCACTCTCCCCCGCTCGGCACGCCTGCAGAACCTCCGCCAGGCGTTTACCCTGCGGGAGCCCGAGAAAGTGGCCGACAAGCGCATATTCCTGGTTGACGATGTGTTCACCACCGGCACCACAGCCAACGAGTGTGCCGGAGTCCTGCGCAGAGCGGGCGCCAAAGACGTGGCCATCCTCGCGCTCGCCCGTTCCGTAGAGTCCGGTATGGTCCCGGACGCCTGGCTTCCTCCATCGGCCTTTGACCGACCGCCCGCGCTGAGAGTCTAGTCCATGCCGATCTATGAATATCGCTGTCGCCAATGCGGCAAAAGAACTACCCGGTTGATCCTCAGCGTCAGTGCGGCGCCTCAACAGGCATGCGGGCACTGTCACAGCACGGACCTGGAGCGGCTCCTCTCCCGGTTTGCGTCGCCTAAATCAGACGAAGCACGTCTCGAAGCCCTGTCTGATCCAAGCCATCTGAGCGGATTTGATGAAAACGACCCCCAGAGCATGGCCCGAATGATGAAAAAAATGGGGGAAGAAATGGGAGAAGACCTCGGGGATGATGTCGACGCAGCGATGGAGGGTGGACAGGACGCTCCGCCCGGCATAGACCAGACCGACATTGAATAACCGCCGGGTCATGAATATTCACTCGACGAGAAGCAGCCCTACACCACATGAAAGTTTCGGGTCAGGATTGGGAAGAGATGCTCCCGACTCGTGAGCAACAGCAGAATCTAGCCTTAAGGAGCAACCTATTGGGACCTGTCCCCAACGGGAGACGACTTACACCACGCCACACCCGCGACGATGGACGATTCACGGAGAACCCGTAGCGCGGAGCTGTAGCCATTTCAGGGAGTTCGGTTAAGGTCGTGGCGACGGCTGAAACCCTCCCGGAGAGGAACTCTAGTCTTCCTTGCACCGTACCGCCAACTCTGTGACATAGACGAGGACGAGTTGCTTCTCCTCGGTGGTCATTGCGGGTCTAGGTGCATAGGCGACAGAATGGTCTCAGACGCAGCGATGAAGTCGAGGATTTCCGACCTGAACTGAAATTCCATAACAAGGCCTCCTGCGCAATTGGAGGGTTTAACAGGCATGTTACGGCCCACGCCGATTGGAAATCTGTAGAAGAGAATGGGATACACCTGTGGAGCAAGACTCTATGAGAGCCAATGAGGAGGGCTTGACTGGTGTACGTTGCAGCGAAGCACGTCACAACTAAAGCATCGGCTCCGGCTAAGGCCGTACCGGCCCCTTGCGGGCGCTCACTGAAACCGTCACCTTCTCCAGCGCCTCCGGCAACTCCTTCGCCGTAGAGCCTTCGTATGTCCGTACACCCTGTTCACGATGCCCTGCCCTGGCCATCTAAGTAGGGAAAATCCGACATCCTCGGACACGTGCGACTCGTCCGAGATCGTGCGCATTGAATGCCGTGTCGAGGACAGGGGTGAATATTCACTTGACAGGAATGGTCATGTCTCCTACCATCAGCCAAGAATAGCTATTCGGCTACGTCCTATGCACCTACGTACAGCTCCATCGACGCTTCTCTGTAGCCGCCCTCACAAGCGAGGCTGCCAATAATGTTTGCCGGCGAATACCTCTGCAAAGTCGATGACAAGGGTCGCTTCCTGATCCCCTCTCCCCTTCGAGAACGTCTCGAAACCGAGGGCAATCAGGTGATGTTCGTCAAGAATACCGAGCAGACACTCTGGATGTACTCAGCCAAGGAATGGGAAAAGGTTTTGGAGCGGACCAGGATCACCCTGGACGAGGACCAAAGCCGTTTGTTCATGCACCATGTCATGTCACAAGCCGGCACGTCAGATATCGATAAAGCCGGCCGCGTCCTGATTCCAAGCCGCCTCCGTAAGCTCGTTCCAATGGATGAAGATCAGGAACTCTTCCTCGTCGGAATGTATCACCGTCTGGAAGTCTGGGGACCGTCGGAATGGCGACGATATCTCACCAGGACGGAAGACCGGTACGAGCAGGATATGGCGAAGATCCAAAATCTTCTCTAGTGTAATAGGCAGGCCCTTGCGCCGCGTGTCCCGCCCCAGACAGTCCCCCATTCCGATTCGGACCACCTCCTTCCGGCCTGCGCCTCAAACCTTGCCGCTTTCCGCACAGCAGCCGGTTCTGCTACCCCGTCCTATCCGTCGGCGAACCCCGACCTCTCCCGTTACGTCCGTTACTTCCATCACCCTGACGACGACAGTGACGGTCGATTCTATCGCGCTCACGTTACCCGTTCCCCCCAGCGTGAACCACCAATACGCCACCGTCAACGGACGCCGCCTGCTCTCAGCTCGGGGCCGTGCGTACAAGGAACTCGTCGGGCAGCAAAATCTGCTTGCGCTTGCCCAATCATCGAATCATGGTACTCTAAGACGAACTTTGAGCCGGGCGAGCCTCGCATTATCGATCCGGTTCTTCTTCGCCTCGGCGCTCCGTCGAGATACCGACGGAGGACTCAAAATCGCCCAAGACGCCTTATGTGAGGGCCTCGGACTGAACGACAATCGGGTGATCGAAACTCACCTCTACAAGTACCAGGATCGCGACAATCCTCGCATGGAAATACTGTTATCGGTGGTACCGCCGGCAACACCCGGATCTCCGCTTCCGGCCCCTCCGTCGGCGCCGCGTGCGGCGGTCACAACGCCACACAAGGACATCCCCACAGGGTAGCGCACGTGCACCGATCCTACGGCTATGGCATACCGACCGATTACCATTGATGCGCTGCGAATCGGCATGCACGTCGCCAAGCTGGACGTGGCCTGGTTCCGTTCGCCCTTCATACGGCACTCGTTCCTGATCCAGACCAACGAGCAAATCGAGAAGTTACGACGCGCAGGCATAAAAAATCTGTCCATCGACCCCAGTCGCGGAATTGATCTTCCGGCCCCCTCCGCCTCGCCCTCTCACCAACCACCTATCGCCGCGCACACACCATCCTTCCACACGACGAGTACATCGGAGGTCCGGTCTCTCGCAGCGATGACTCAAGAACTGCTGGCAGCCAGAACGGCACGCGCCCAACTTGAAGCATCGGTACAAAACACCTTTTCGCGCATCGCCCAAACAGGCATCGTCGATCGAGACGAGGCTGCACACACCGTGCATGCCATCAGTGCCGTCGCGCAGGCATTAAACACCCATGCCTTGTTTATGGCGTTCAGTCAGGGCCGCGATGGAGACGCCCCGCTCAGCCAGCACGCCCTCGCCACCTGCAGTTTTTCGATGATTCTCGCACACGCAGCCGGCTACAACCTCATGCTCATCCAGGAGTTAGCCACCGGCGCCTTGCTCCACGATATCGGACTCATGCAGGTGCCGGCGAACATTCTTCAGCGGATTCACGACACCTCCACCACGCCCACGGAACAGAACCGCCGAATCTATGAATCCCACGCACGTGGCGGCACGATCCTCCTCGAACGCCAGGGCGGGTTTCCCCCGGCCGTGGAACAGATTGTGGCGGAGCATCATGCCTACCTGAACGGAAGTGGATTTCCGGCGGAAACCAGCGGGGCATTCACCTCGGATATGACGCGGATCGTGATGGTGACGGATCGATACGACGAACTGTTGGCAGGATTCGGCGGCGCTTCGCCGCTCACCCCGCACCAGTCGCTGCAACGGCTGTATCAGGAAGGACAAGAAGGGAAATACGAGACCCGGCTCATCTCGCTCTTTGTGAAAGTAATGGGTATTTACCCGGTCTATAGCTATGTCTCGCTGACGACCGGAGAGCGCGCCATCGTATCCGTCATCAACTCAGGAAAGCTGCACCAGCCCATCGTAACCATCACCCACGATGCCGAGGGACAGCCCTATATCGTTCCGCTCGTCATCGATCTCGCGAATCAGGATGAACAGGCTCCGACCCGTGGCATCCGCTCCGTGCTGGGGACTATCCCCGCTGGATTCGATCGCGCCATCTACTAACGCTCGCGCGACGCCATGTCCGCACGACCGGAACCAGTCGACAGCAGAACCACCGCTCCGGCAGAGTCGTCATTCATACCGCAGAGCGTCGATCGGATTGAGGCGGGCGGCTTTGTTGGCGGGATAGAGCCCGAAGAATAATCCGATAGCCAGCGAGAACACAACGGCGGTCACGATAGTATCGAACGAGATGATGGTCGGCCATCCGGCGAACACCGTCGTGAGTCGCGCGCCGACAATACCCACGACCACGCCGATGACGCCGCCGAATAGACTCAGCGTCACCGCCTCGATCAGGAACTGCATCAGAATGTGCAGTCGTTTCGCACCCACCGCCATGCGGACCCCGATCTCCCTCGTCCGCTCCGTCACCGACACCAGCAGAATGTTCATGATGCCGATTCCGCCGACCAACAGCGACACCGACGCAATGGCGAACAGCATCACCGTCAGCGTCTGACTTGTGCTCTCCTGCACCTTTCCGATATCGACCTGCGTCCGAATCGTGAAATCATCCGCCTGCTCGCCCTGGAGACGATGTCGAGTCCGCAATACCTCACGAATCTGCTCCACCGCCTCCGGCAAATCCGCGCTCTGCTCAGTCGATGCAAACAGGGCCCCGACCGAACCCAGGAACTGACTGCCGAAGACCTTCCGTTCGGCAGTCGTGAAGGGGATGAAAATCACATCATCCTGATCGGATCCCTGAGCCGATTGCCCCTTGGGCGCCAACACTCCCACCACCTGAAACGGCACATTCTTGATACGAATCGTCGCCCCGATCGCGTCTTCCTCGAAATCAAAGAGGTTTTCCAGCGTGGTCTGCCCGATCAGTGCCACGCGCGCCGCACTTTCCAGGTCGGTCTGTGTAAACGGCCCGCCGCTGGTAAAGGACCAATCCTGGATGGTGAGATAACTCGGTGAAATGCCGTTGACCGGCCCGTTCCAGTTGCGGTTGCCGCTGACGATCTGCATCACATCCCGCTTCGCCCAGCCGGTGTCCGACAACAGGGGACTCCGTTTCTTGAGTTCCGCCGCATCACCGACCGTCAAGGTCACGGCCCCGCCCTGCCCACCCCGCACACCACCGACGGTGGTGGAGCCCGGCATGATGATGATCACATTCGTCCCCATACTGGCCACCTGCGCCTGCACGGCCGCGCGGGCTCCCTGCCCGATACTGACCATCGCGATGACTGCCCCCACCCCGATGACGATGCCGAGCATCGTCAAGCCGGCGCGCAGCCGATTCCGGCTGAGGATGCGCAATGCGGTCATAACGGTGAGGAGGATAAAAGCCGACATGGGCGTCCTACGGCACGACCGTCACATGCGGCGCGCGCCGCGTGTCCTGAACAATCTGGCCGTCTTTCATGACGAGTTCGCGAGACGCATAGGCGGCAATATCGGATTCATGAGTCACCAGGACGATGGTGATGCCGTCTTCACGATTGAGTTGATCGAGAATACTCATGATTTCTCGACTCGATGCCGTATCAAGATTCCCCGTGGGTTCGTCGGCAAAGAGAATCGACGGCGCTCCGACCAGCGCCCGCGCGATCGCCACCCGCTGCTGCTGGCCTCCTG
>JACOEF010000502.1 GCA_024998705.1 Nitrospira sp. | reverse complement strand
CCAAAGCGGCAATCGTGCCTCCCTCGCAGCCCAATCCCTTGCGGAGTTGGGATTCACCCATACCACAGCCGTCGTCATGGGCCTCGATGATTGGCAAAGGGCCGGCCATCCACTGGTGAAGTAAGCCGTTTCTCTCCCAACACTTCGCCTGTCGCGGTTCGAGCTGACACCACACCCGTAGTTGACTCACTCGTCGTTCCAGCCTCGCGTTGTCTGCTTCAGACACATCAACAGGGCTTCGATCATGGCGCTGTTGATCCTGTAGTCCATCCTGATCTGGGGCTGGGTTTTCATGCATCACGTGCGACGCCTGCCACCTGTTCCCTGTTCCAGGTCCGTGCCGCGCGCCCCTCTCCACATCCGGAAAGCAGGCGCGCGACCGTGGCAGTCACATGACTCTGTATTCCCCGGGATGACAGGTGCTCTCCTCTAGTCATGCTCAGCCCCCACTCTCACTACTCCCCCTCCAGCGCCAGCCGACACCTCAACCACCCGCTACCGGGGCATGCTCATTTCAAACCTTCATTCTCGATTTTCGCACCTCTGCGGTATGCTCTCTTGTGAGAGACGGGACGCCATGGTTGGCATGGCCCCCCCACAGCCATTGATGAGAAAGGGGTACATGTTATGCGATTCGTGAAAGTGAAGGATGAAGAGCGTACCGGTGAGGTGGCAATCAATCTCGATCTCGTCCGGGAAGCGCATTTCGGAGGAGGCTTGCTACATATCTATTTCGAGCGCAGCTCTTCCGCACAGGACGACATGACGTTTACCGGGGAAAATGCTCAGAAAATTTGGGCGGCCATGGGATAGCGCAAGCAAGAGTGCCTATGCGACGACACATGTTCGAGGCTCACTCGCCCCACAGCACCCCGGAAATATTGGTCCCTGCAATCACGGTAAACGTCTGATTGCCGAGCGTATAGGCTCCGGCCGGAAGGAGGCCTGAAAAGGAACCGCTCTCAAGGATTTGTGCGCGCGCATGTTCAATGCTCGCTCGCTGGTCCCCGGCAAACGGCATCGCCGACGGAACCAGCTCCGGGCCGAACGGTTCGCCTTCCTTGCCTTTCCCTGATCGCTTGACCGCGGAGCGATACTGACTGCCCCATAGGTCTTGTCGATCGCCGTAAGTTCATCGTCCACCGCTTGCAACTGTGGATCGTCTGCCGTCGAACCGGCCGCCATCAGCGCCGTTCTCGCACGTTGCGCCAATGATTTGTACCGGCGGATATCACCCAGGTTGCGGGCTGCCTGCGCGCCGAGAAAGTGAAGATTCGCGGGATTCGGCGCAAACACGAATGCTTCCTCTCCCCGCGTTTCAATCTTGCGATAGGCTCGATCCACTCCCGACCAGGCATTTTTCGCAGCAAGCAGGTTCATCTCTTCGGTGAGGCGTTGAACCTCGGCACGCACCGCATCGGCATTGTCCCCCTTGCTCCTGAACAAACGAGGCACAGACCCGGCTCCCCCGAGGCGATACTGGGCCACGTGCGCCAATTCGTGAGCGAGAAGCGCGCGACCAGCCGATGTCTGAGGCGCATAGACACCTCGATCAAACACAATTTTCTCCCCGATTGAAAAAGCGCGTGCGTTGACCGATCTCGCAGCGTTCTCCGCGCGAGCGTCCGCGACAATTCTTACTCGCCCGAAGTCCATTCCTAAACGCGGCTCAAACAGCGCCCTGGTCGCCGGGTCCAGAGGGGCACCTCCCGAACGAGAGACTTGCTTCACCGCCGCCGGGGTCCTACCCACCACATCCTGTAACGATCCCTGCCCACGCATTGCATCCCTCACGCCACGACCAAGACCGAACATCTCCTGCTGCCCCTGTGCGAGATGGCGCGCGACCTGTTCGGCCTCCTGTTCAGCAAGGCCGGTAGGGCTACTGACGAACAGAGGCTCCCCCGCAGCAGCAGGACGATGAGGAAACACCGGTATCCGGCCGAGGTCATGGTGAAGCCGAGGCCGGTCTTGCCGGACAACATTCCTTTCTCCCGGAGGTGGATTCACTTCAGCGCGTGAGGAAGGAGGTCGTCCGATCAACTGACCGGTGTCGTCGCCCCGATGCTGCAGCTGTTGACGGCCGGGCCCTGACATCAATGCCTCTCTCCTGGACAAGCTGCGCCACTGAATCCACGTGGCACACGACTCATAATGCCCAGCTCGGGAGATCGCCGCAGTTCTTTCCCTGCCACGACCCGTCCTGGTATTCCTTCAAGACGATTCCAGCCATCTGTTCCAGCTGCCCCGGCGTTTTTCCATTCGTCGGATCCTGCTCATCCACAAAGAGCTCCTGGCCGGGATCCCATTTGAAGATTCTGGCCGGCTGTGCACGATCATGTGGCTGAAAGGAAACAACGTCGCATCCGGAATCATGCCGTATCTCGTGAGTCTTACCCAATCGTCCCTGAGACTCTTCCACGATGTGTTCCGGCGAGGGATCCACGGCTTCCGGTTTCGCGCTTGCCGCTGGACTCGCCGCCGGCACTGCTTCACCCCTGACGCTGCCCTGGCCTTGCAGATCGAGCGTCTCCTCTTCCCCGCACATGTTCATCACGGTCATCAGAGTCGGAGTAATGTCTAGAATTCTCCATGGGCCGATCCAGAAGTCATGCTGCCGCTGGTCGCCGTACTCGCAATCGGGACGCCCTTCAATCAGATGATCGGCTCGAAAGACGCCGAGACGATTGGGATCGCTTCTCAGGCTGACCTGCGCGAAACAACAGGCAGGGCTTTGCGGATGGTAAATGGCATCGAGCCAAAACAGCTGCGCAAAACGGGTACGGCAATCCGGCGCGGGCAAGCCGGCGGCAAGGTCACCGGACGGCTGGGATGTCCCGCTCTGTGCCGACTCAGCAATTTTGACCTCGCCAAATCCCGCACGCTGTAAAATCGGGGCACCGGCCGAGGCGCCGCCGCCACGACTCTGTTGCACCACATGCGCCAATTCATGGGCCAGCAATCTTCGCCCTCTCCTGGTATCCGGCGAAAACTGCCCGTTGCCCATCACGACGTCCTGACCAACCGTATAGGCCCGCGCCTGGACCGCCGTCGCGGAAGCCGCCGCCTTCCCATCGCGATGCACACGCACCTTCCCAAAGTCATGCCCGAAACGTGACTCCATCTGCGCACGAAGTCCGGCCTCCAGCGGCTCCCCAGGCAACGCGAGCACCTCGTCGACAATAGGCGGAACCCCGCCCCTCCAGGCCGGTTCAAAGGTATGGGCGACTTGTCGTGCGCGACATTGCGAACAGGTCCCGCTGCAGGCGCAGGACCGCTCTCGGGGTCGAAGGACGGGGGAAGCAACCTGCCTTACACTGACCGAGGACGCATGCGATCTGTCCTGCCTCGGGGTGAGTCTGGGGGCCTTCATCGCGTCATCAAGTCATTGTAGCGGTCAATGAACGTTGCCTACTTCGCACGCCTCTTACCCCGTATCGGGCTTGGAGGCGTGGGTTGTCCGCCGAATCGTTTGTTATCTTCCGCAATGAGTTTTTCCAGTGCCGCGATTTCAGACTGATACCCGGCCACCTGTTGATCGATCTGCTTCGTAAACGCCGCTTTGGCCTCCGTCAGGTTGGCCACCCGCGACTTCAATTCCGCCACCGTGCTCTCCCGGGCAGCAATGGTCGCGGCCTGCGTCGGCGGCTTTTTGAACGCTGCCTCCAGAGAGGACTTGGCTTCGCCGATGAGTTTCGCCTGCTCCGCCAGCATCTGATTCAAGGTCGCCATATGAGTTCTCCTTTACCCCGCAGGTGTTATGGTCGATTAAAGCCTGACATCGGTGATGGAATGCCGCCGAAATTCACCGGGTTGGCTTGAGCCAGGTTGCCCATGTAGACCGCGTCTTTTATCCCGTGAAAATCCACGGACGGGATCGGCACATTCGTCTTGATATGGTTGCCCATCACGATGGCACTCCGTGCCGCGAGAGACACCGTCGCCGTCCCCTGTGCGGCCACGCTGGCGTGCCAACAGAAATTGTTGCTGAAGAACAGTCGTTCGAAACGGCGGAACACATTGTCGATCACGGCCTGTTGAGCGATTTCGACCAACGCCGACCGGCCCGGCCCAAGAAACTTGTTATCCAGAACCTGAGCGCTGAATCCGAAAATCACCTGCCCCGCGCCGAAGGTGATCACCTGTTCCCACCAACCACGCATCCAGAGCGCGCGATGTTCCTGATTCGCATCCAACAGCGCCGCGTTGGCATAGGTGACCAGATTGCTCTGCACGCGTGCCTCCAGAATCAGGTCCGCAAAGATTCCCCAGGCCAGCGGGCTTACTGTCGCATCATCCGGTGACACCCCGGTGTTCATCACCTCGCACGATTCCACACACAATTCTCCGATCTGCAAGGACGCCCCAATGCCGATGGACGGCGTTTGCTGATACCCGCAGTTGAGCACGCGGTTTTCGGTCACAGCGCATTTAGCAAATCCGACCAGGCTGAGGATGCCCCACTGCCGCATGTCTTCGACGCGATTCTGGCTGCAGGTCAGGGAGGTGTGAAAGACCACTGTGATGCCGCCGCCGCCGCGCACGAGACTGTTCTCGACGAGGACGTTCGCCGTGCCGCCGTTGGCCGCGATGGGCCATAACGTGTTGGTGACACGATTGCCTTGCAGGCGGACACGACTCGAAAACGCCAGGAGAATACCGAACCGAACCTCCTGCCCCTCACTGTCCACCCGGTTGTCCAGCACCTCAGCTCCCTCGTTGCCGATCACCACGATGCCGTCCTGCACGCCCAGGACCAGGTTTGCAGCAATCCGTCCGCCAATGGATCCCAAACTCCCGCTTTTCCCCAGCCTGGCCAACAGCAGCGCAATCGGACGCACCGAACCCGCCTCTTTCAACAGAGAGCGAAGTTGGTTGCGCTCGACGACCGGGTTCCTCCCGCTGACAGAAATACCGCCATACTCAGGTGAGTTGTAGAACAGAATATTATCGCTGATCACGCAGTCATCGGCGGCCACGTCGATCCCAAAGGCCTTCACGGTACCGGCTTCCGCTTGCGCACCGAATCGGACGATGTAGTTATCCGCAATCGTGGACCCCGCAGCACGCGACACCGGCACGCCGGTAAACAGGCCGTCGTTCAGCGCGATGCCGAACACAAACCCCAGGACGCGATTCCGTTTGATGCTTGCCGGGAAGGATAGGTCCTGCAGCAACAACCCCACGAGTCCACCGTCGTTCTTCTTCCCGTCCGTGGCATCAAAGCTGTTCCCCACGATCGTGAGGCCCGTCGTATCGGCAGCCGTCCAGAGACCGTACTGCACATTGTCGACCAGACAGTTCATCACACTGACGTCGCTGCAGCGGGCGATGATAATTCCGGCGATCGGACTCAACACCTGCGCATGGAGGACGCAGCGTTCGACGGTCGTATTCCGGCAACGATTCATTTCCACCAGGGCCCGCACACCCTGCCCCTGACTCTCCTTTGTCTCCAGTTCGAAGGAGATGCCGCTCACGGTGACATGTTCCAAGAACAGGCCGTCAGGATGGGCGATACGCAACACTTCCGGGCCGTTCGTTCGCACGACCCGCGCGCCCAATGTTTCACCATGCAAGGAGACGTGTGATCGCTCGATGCGGATCGGCGCCTGGATCTCGTGATCTCCGACCTTGAGGCAGACACAGCCGCCTTCATCGGGCAGCGAATCGATCGCCGCCTGAATATCTTCACCGGGCCGCACCACCACCGTGCAACAACCAGGTGTCAGCTCCGTGAGCGGCGGAAAAACCGTCCGGCAGTCGTGGATCTCACCGTTCGCTTCAATGATGGCGAGGTGCGCGTGGTGATGATGAATGCCGAGCGGCGGTGCTTGATTCAGGCGCTCGATGTCGGCATCCGCCGTCCTGGCCGCAAAACACCAGTAGTCACCGCTGTGGGCCTGGCCTCCTGCGACGACCGACAGGGTGGCTTGCACGCCATGGTCCAACACAAAACTTGGATTCGCTGTGGACAGTTCGATCAACCCGTCGGTGGTGAGGTCCAGGTTGACCAGTTGCGACCCGTCAGGCTTCCGTACGATGCCGGACTGGTCCCACCGAATCACGCGCAGATGTTTGGCGGCATCGACGACACCCTGCGGGAAATCGGCCGCAGGCAGCGCAGGACTGAAGGTCAGGGTCTGGTTGGCATCATCCACCGTCACCTTGCGCATCTCGCCGGGGAGACCGGCGAACTCACGCTGGTCGCTCGTCAATTCCACCCAATCTCCCGTCTTGATCCGCAGGACATCGTCGCGCCCGAGGCTCTCCACCCGCACGCTCGTGCGCCCGGCGAGAATCTCCAGTAGCGTGGTGGCCACATGGGCGTTTTCACGCGACCATTTGACCTTAGCGGTAGTGGTCGTCGCGCTGTGCACCTCCACACGGTAGAGATGGTTCTCCAGGCCTCGGTATCCGCCGGTCGGCGGCACAAGACAGGGATCCGGCTCCGTGGTCACAGCCACCGTCGTGGTGGTAAGCCTGGCCGACGAGGAACGGTTCCCGGCAGGCCAGCCAGGAATGTCGCTGAGCGGGGTTTCGCACGTGATGTCCAGCGGAATGTTGGCCAATACTCTCACTTGCCAGGCGGTCTGATGACGCGTCGTCGAATCGACGTTGACAGCCGGCTCGATCAGGTCCGGTGCCTGGAGGTGGGTCACTTCCCGCCGCCAGACGTCCAGATAGACCAACGACCGTGTCTGAGGCGGCACCGTGACCGGCCCGCCATAGGGTTGATCCTTCACGAGCAAGGCGGCGGTTCCATACCCTTCTTCGAGAGTCGGGTCGAATGTCGGCGCGGTTCCATGATTCTCCGCCACATATCCGTCGACGTACATGCGTCCCTGGCCGACCGTGAGTTCGCCGCTGCTCACCGCGATCTTGAAGCCGTCGGGCGTCTCAGCGGGCACACCGGAGCGGCCCACGACATCGATCGTTTCCGCTCGCCACCGGCGGTCCTGGAGATCGACGTACT
>JACOEF010000035.1 GCA_024998705.1 Nitrospira sp. | reverse complement strand
ATGGGCACGCCCGCCAGCCGTAAGGTATTCACGGCACTGTGTTGCTTCGGATCGTTGAGCCGCTCGCGGTCCGTAATCACCCGAACATCCACCCCCCGGCGTTTCGCCTCCACCAGCGCCTTCACCACCGAGGGCGCCGTTAAGGCATAGACCGAGACATAGATGTACCGCGTCGCACGGGCATAGAGGCCTACGACCCGATCGATAGGCCGATCCTCCGGCGCATAATAGACATCAATCGTGCCGGAGGCACAGACAGGCAGCTGTACCAGAAACACAAACCCGGCAACAATCAAGGCAATCAGTGTAAGACAGGTCGGACGACTCATGCGTGATCTAGCTGGCAGAAGAGATTCGATGAACGCAAGTGAACTTCAATCACTTACATATGAAACACAGACGGATTTCCGCAGGATGCTCAAAAAGGCCGTTCACTTCGTTTGTCGTTCGTGAAGGGTCGTTCGTCTCCCGCTTCAGAACGGGCCGCGGTCTGTTCGCGAGATACGCTTCACGATTCACGGATCGGCACGCGAGTCGAGAACACCGCTGACGGAGGTTTTCAGCATCCTGCCGCAAGGATCACTCGAGATCGAACAACGTTCGAAAATGGTCGTCCGATTCTTCCCAGGCTTGCGGCGACGTTGTCGACAACCACTCGCGCAAAAAGCCCTTCTGCTCCGGCGTCAGCATCTGCTTGATCTGATGCGACCGGCCCTGCAAGGGCTGGAGAAAGCCGGCGCGCGTCCGAAAATCGAGCGTCGCGGTCCGCACATAGATGTTGGTATACATGGAGGGACGCTCGTCCTCGCCTTCCCCCTGCACCCACACCGACAGGAATTTCTCCATCTGCAACCCGGCGCTGTCCAAGGCCGGTTCCGCATCATGAAACAGCTCGTTTTCAGATTCTTTCAGCGGAGCCGCCTCATGCGCGCGAAATAAGAAATTTTTCTTCCACATGCCCTACCCTCCAGACCGGCGCATACTGTAAGCTAGGCATAGTGAAAGTCAAGAAAGCGGCCGCCTGCCCCGTGCGACTCCGCAGCAGCCTCCACGACATCGACTCAGTAAGGTCCGTTGCCTTGACAAAACAAGAACGCGTTTGCTAACTTCTTGAAATTATTTAGCAGTTTACAAAAAACCTCTGTGGGATCATGCAAATAATGAGCACCCACACGTAAGGCGTAACAAGAATACCTTTTCACAGGATACTCAAAACGGCTCTCCAGCAAGGCCACAGCGAGGTCCACGGCCCGAAGTATACGTAGCGCGCGACGGTTGTGGACCCCGGCGAGACGGTGAGCCGGCCGTGTCTTACGACACATCAGACTTGGCACGATGCGAGAACGCCGCTAGCGGACGTTTTCGGGATCCTGTCAGACTCTCACCTTTTCAGGAGCGGATATGCAGGTCATGATCAACGGCAAGGCCGAAGAGATCGCAGGGGGCAGCGTGCTGGAGCTCTTGAAAGCCAAGAGCATCGAGCCCCAAATGGTGGCGGTCGAAGTAAATGACACCATGCTCGAACGGACACACCTCGAGACCACACAGCTAAAAGACGGCGATCATGTGGAGTTTCTGTTCTACATGGGCGGTGGCCGGTGACCGTCAAGGCCCATACAGATATCACCGAGTTGATCGGCGGAACCCCGCTGGTTCGACTCAACCGTCTGAGCAAACCGGTCGGGGCCACGATTTACGCCAAGGTAGAATCGTTCAATCCGGGCGGCAGCATCAAGGACCGCATCTGCCTGAACATGATCAACGAGGCCGAGCGCCTGGGTAAACTGAAGCCGGGCGGCACCATCGTGGAACCGACCAGCGGCAATACCGGCATCGGCTTGGCACTGGTGGCGGCGGTGCGGGGTTACAAGCTCATTTTGGTGATGCCCGAAAGCATGAGCATGGAACGCGCCAGCCTCCTGTCATCCTACGGAGCACAACTCGTGCTCACAGCCGCGTGGGAAGGGATGAAGGGTTCGATTAAAGAAGCGGAGAGCATCGTCGCGCAGAATCCGTCGTATTATATGCCCGACCAGTTCTCCAACCCGGCCAATCCGGACATGCACCGGAAAACGACCGGCCCGGAAATTGTGGATGCGCTGGATGGACGCGTGGATGCCTTCGTCGCAGCGGTTGGCACCGGCGGCACCATCACAGGCTGCGGCGAGGTGATCCGCCAACGGAATCCGGCCGCGAAGATCGTCGCCGTCGAACCGGCCGGTTCGCCTGTGTTGTCGGGCGGAGACCCGGGGCCTCACAAGATTCAGGGCATCGGTGCCGGGTTCGTTCCGAAAGTGCTCAACCGGACATTGCTCGATCGTGTGGTAACCGTAACCGACGATGAAGCGTATCAAACAGCGAAACTGCTCGCGAAGAAAGAAGGGCTGCTGGTCGGCATCTCCGCCGGCGCCAACGTCTTCGCCGCGCAAAAGATCGCCGAAGAATTGGGACCAGGGAAAAACGTGGTCACCATTCTCTGCGACACCGGCGAGCGATCCATCAGCATCGACAAGTATTTCAACATTTGATAGCGTGCCGGATCACTTTTAGGGAGAGGAGGCTCAAAAGCGTCAGCAGCAAGGCCGCAGCGAGTGAAGGTCCGAGGCGTACTCTTGCGGTACGTTGAGGGCATGAACGATGCGAGAACGCCGCTGGTGACGGTTTTCAGCCTCCGTCGGATATGGAATTTACAGAAACCCAAATCAATCGCTACAGCCGGCATATTCTTCTTCCCGAAGTCGGAGGCAAAGGCCAGAAGAAGATCGTACAGGCGAAGGTCCTTATCGTCGGCGCAGGAGGGCTCGGCT
>JACOEF010000495.1 GCA_024998705.1 Nitrospira sp. | reverse complement strand
CACTGACAGAGCCATGGCCTTACCTCGCAGTTCTGACGAGCCCCCCAAATTCGACAAGGCCGACATCCTCACCCTCCGCCCGGAACACCTCCGGCTGGGGATGTATGTCGACCTCAACTGTTCCTGGTTTAGGCACCCCTTCCCACGACGCTCCTTTAAACTCACCTCCCAAAGCCAAATTGCCACCATTCGAGGCCTCGGATTGGCCACTGTACTGGTCTATCCACAGGATTCGGATGATACAGAGACGGTCACCGATACGGGTCCCCAGGAGTCTTCTCCGGCCGGGACGGAACCTTCAGTCCCAACGACGGACGAGGCAGTCGATCACGAGACTTCCCCACCCGAGAGCGAACCGCCATCCCATGGGGACTACCACCAGGCAGTGGAATTGGCTTCCGAAGCCTATCGACAGATGCTGGGCCGCAGTTCGCAGATGATGAAAGACCTTGGGGGAGGATCGCAGGAGGGATTGCGCTCGGCACAGCTCATGATCGGCGGGCTCAGTACCCTGCTCACCAATACGGAAGCCGCCGGCACCATCGCCAGCGCCTTTGACCCGGAAGATATCGGCGATGCAAACGTCCTCCATGCCCTGAACGTCGCGACCCTGTCTATGATGGTGGCGCAACATTTCGACATCGACCAGGAAGCACTCCAGCTGATCGGGATGGCAGGACTGCTCCTCGACGTTGGGGAACAGCGTATCCCACGCCACATCTTGGCAGCCCGGGGGCGCCGGTCCGAGGTGGAGAACGTCAAATACCAGATGCATCCGTACCATAGCGTGGAACTACTCCGACACTTCACCGGATTTCCCGAAGAAGTGCTGGACGTCATCCGTAGCCACCACGAGCGATTGGATGGATCCGGCTACCCGGAAAAGCTCAAAGGAGATCAAATCTCGCTGCCGACGAGAATCGTCAGCGCCGTGGACCACTACGATACCCTCGTTAATAGCCTTCATCCGGAGGAAGCGCTTTCGCCCGCCGAAGCCCTCGCGACGATGTACAGCTATCAAAAGCAACTCTTCTCGTCGGAAGTCGTGGTCGCCATGATTCATACGCTCGGTATCTACCCGCCCGGCACAGTGGTGGTGTTGTCCGACGGCTCCTTCGGCGTGGTGCTCAACATCAACTTCAAACACCGACTCAAGCCCCTCGTGCTGCTGTACGACCGGGACGCCTCGCCTGAACAACCTCATATCGTCGACCTTCGCGAACAAGCCGAACTCAGCATCCTTCAGGCCGTACCGCGAGACCAATTGCCGCGACCGGTACTCCGATACTTCCGCATCAAGCGGTGGACCGGCTACGTCATTCAATCGACGATCCAATCAACCTAAGCAAACAGGCCGTACAGGACCCCACGCCAGTGGCAGCGATGCCGTGCAATGTGGTATGTCCCCCGCATGCCGTTACCGCGTATCCTGCTCGTCACTCCCCCTCTGACCCAGCTTAATACCCCCTACCCCGCGACCGCCCATCTCACGGGATTTCTGCGTGCTCGTGGCTATGAGACTGCGCAGGCCGACCTCGGCCTTGCCATGGTGCTACGCCTGTTCTCTCGCGAAGGATTGGCGCAGGCATTCACCCGAATCAAGCAGACGGAACAGCCCTGGAGAGGGGAAATCCAACAGATCCTGGCACTAGAACCGGCCTATCTCGAAACCATTGAGCCGGTCATCGCGTTTCTCCAGGGAAAGGACCCGATGCTGGCCGCGCATCTCGCCCGCCCGGGGTTCCTTCCGGAAGGTCCACGCTTTGCCGCTGATCGTCGGCCCGGCCAGGGCCCGTGCTCCGTCTCACCGTCCGATGCCGCCCGACACCGGGCCACCTTGTATATCGAGGATCTGACCGACCTCCTCCACAGTACCGTCGCGCCACACTTCTACTTAAATCGCTATGCCGAACAGATCATGCAGGCGACCTCTTCGTTTGACCGGATCGAGGAAGCCCTCGCTCAACCACTGAGTCTCACGGACGAGTTATTGATCGAGACCCTCTGGCCCTCCCTCCATCGGTCGAGGCCGGATGTCGTCGGCCTCACCGTCCCCTTTCCCGGCAATCTCTTCGGTGCGCTGCGCATCGCACAGGCCATCAAATCACGCCACCCGAGGATCGCCATCGTCCTGGGCGGCGGATATGTGAACACCGAGCTGCGACGGCTACAAGATCCGCGGCTCTTCCAGTACGTGGACTACGTCACACTCGATGACGGCGAGCGCCCTTTCCTCTGCCTCCTGGAACACATGGCCGACGAGCGCCCCGAGGCGCTGCTTCGGCGGACGTTTCTTCGCAGGGACGGCCGCGTGGTGTTTCGAGACGGCAGCAGCGAACCGGACATTCCCATGCACGAGCTCGGCACACCAACCTATGAAGGCCTGCCGCTCACCAACTACCTCTCGATTCTCGACAGTCTGAACCCGATGCACCGGCTCTGGTCAGAAGGCCATTGGAACAAGCTGACCGTCGCGCATGGCTGTTATTGGAAGCAATGCACCTTCTGTGATGTCGGGTTGAACTATATCGCACGGTATGAGATGACCCCGACCGACGTCTTACTCCGACAGATTACGGCGTTGATTGACGAAACCGGACAGCGAGGATTTCATTTTGTCGACGAGGCCGCACCGCCCGCCGCGCTCAAAGCCTTAGCCCTGCGGCTGCTTGAGACCCAAACGACCATCTCCTGGTGGGGAAACATTCGGTGTGAAGAAGCGTTCTCTCCCGACTTAGCGAGGTTGGTGGCGGCATCCGGCTGCATCGCGGTCACCGCCGGCCTCGAGGCGGCGTCGGATCGGCTACTCGAACGGATGAAAAAAGGGATTACGGTGGATCAGACGGCGCGGGTTGCGGCGGCATTTCGCCAGGCCGGTATTCTGGTCCACGCCTATCTCATGTATGGGTGCCCCGGCGAGACCATTGCCGATACGGTCGATTCGTTGGAGCGCGTTCGACAACTCTTTGCGCACCATCTGCTGCAGTCGGCCTTCTGGCATAAGTTCACAGCCACGGCCCACAGTCCCATCGGCTTGAACCCCGCCGCGGAAGGCCTGACCATTCTCGGCCCGCCCTTCGAAGGGTTTGCGGAAAACGACCTTCGCCATGCCGATCCCGCCGCCACGTGCCCTCCCTGGCTCGGCGAAGGCCTGCGCGCCGCGTTGCTCAACTATATGGAACAGGCTGGCTTCGACATTCCGGCCCCACGCTGGTTTTCACATTCCGTCAAGCCGCCTCGGGTCGCACGCACCTGGCTAACACGAGCCCTGGCCGCGTCTTCCCCTCCAGCACTCACGGCCGAACGACGCTGCGTCTGGATCGGCAGCCGACCAGTGGTCGCCGCCAAGGGACGCAGCAGGACCAGACTCATTCTGCCGACACGTACAGACGATTTCACGATCAGCCTGACATCCTCTCGCGCTGAATGGCTGCTGCACGTACTGCACGAATCAACACCTTCACCCCGCCGAAGCAATCACGACTATCCCCGCCTCGCCGACATCCGCAAACACTTTCCGGCCGCCGGCGCGCGCGGATTCGATCGCTTCAGCAGGAGCGTCGCCTGGCACACCCTCCGCCAGGCTGGCCTCCTTCTGGTCTGATCCGGTTGTTCCTGTCCCAGTGAGGCCGAACCTCCAGCGGCACACGGTCCCTTCGCGATCGGCTGCAGAGAAAAAAAGGGGGAGGCGGCCTCCCGGCTACCTCCCCCTTTCATGTCGGCGCTGTGATCGAGCTATTTATTCGGCTGCGGAGTCACCCGAAGATAGGGCTTGATCGTTTTGAATCCTTTCGGAAACAGCGTCTTCGCTTCGGCATCGTTCACCGCCGGAGTGATGATACAGTCCTGCCCGTCCTTCCAGTTGACCGGAGTCGCCACTTTATATTTCGCGGTCAGCTGCAGGGAGTCGACCACGCGCAGCAATTCGTCGAAATTTCTCCCGCAGGAAGCCGGGTAGGTCAGCATCAACTTGATCTTCTTGTCCGGCCCGATCACGAACACGGATCGCACGGTCATGCTATCCAGCGAGTTCGGATGGATCATGTCATAGAGATCGGCCACCTTCTTCTCAGGGTCGGCGATAATAGGATAACTGACCGTACAGTTCTGCGTTTCGTTGATATCCTTGGTCCATCCGCGATGGGAATCCAAGGGATCCACACTGATGGCCAGAATCTTCACCCCGCGCTTATCGAACTCCCCTTTGATCCTCGCCATGTACCCTAATTCTGTCGTGCAGACGGGCGTATAGTCCTTCGGGTGCGAAAAAAGAATCCCCCACCCACCGCCAAGCCACTCGTGAAAAGTGATTCGCCCTTCCGTCGTTTCGGCTGTAAAGTTTGGGGCATCGTCGCCCAATCGTAGTCCCATGATTTCCTCCTTGAATGTCCGGTCAGACCTGATGATGGCACGGCGTAAGAGAGCAGAAAGACTTGATAAGAGTACCGTTTCCTGTGAGTCCGGTGCAAGGGGAGGCTTGTGTCGAGCGCCCATCGAAGCCGACGGCAGGCGGATACGTCGGCCCCCCGCCCAAGTTTTCGCTCACCTATCCGATAAGAAGCACAGTTCCCCGAGGAGAGCTCATGGATAAGACACCGCCGCCGGCCACTGGGCTCAAAATCTCCAACCATCCCATGTACCGCCTGCTCCGAGAAGGGTGCATCAAGGAGTTCAACGTCAAGCGGGCCGGGGGCGAAGTGGTCGACCTGACCGGATGTGATCTCCGAGGGCTTGACCTACGGGGGCTCGAAACCGATGGGTTGGACCTCAGCGGGTGTTATTTCCGGCAAGCCGATCTTCGCGGCATCGATTTCCGCAAGGCGAAGCTCGAAGGGGCCAGCATCAATGCAGCCAAGATTTCCGGCGTGTATTTTCCGGCCGAATTAAGCGCGAGTGAAATCGAACTCTCCT
>JACOEF010000880.1 GCA_024998705.1 Nitrospira sp. | reverse complement strand
CCTGTGCTCCTGGCGTGTGTGCGATGCAGTGTCGTGGCCAAGGTCCCCCCTGTGAGTGAAAGGAACAATGATCGGGCGGGTGCCAGTCCTGGGTGACAAACACCGGCAGGCCGCGTTCGGTAAACAGAAATAGATACCGCTGCAACGGAGGAATGATTTCATGGCCGCCTGGCACGGCCAGCGCTCCACCCGAGAGGAAATCGTTCTGCACATCCACGATGATGAGCGCATCGCCTGGTCGAAGATGGTTCATACGGAGTCCCTTCGCGGAACTCGTCCGCCCGGCAGCTTATTGGCCCTGTTGCACGAGCAGGCGGATGTAGGCGAGCACGTCCTGCCGTTCCGTTTCGGTCAGTTGGCCTTGCCAGGAGTGCATCGGGCTGAAGACGATGCCATGCTCGATCGTTCTCAGAAGCTCCTCGTCGGACTTGAGGAAGGACTTGAAGCGGTGGAAATTGGCCGGCGGGACCTTCAAGGCGGCGGCATCGGGGCCGTCGCCCCATCCGCCACGGCCATGGCAGGCGAGGCAATGACGTTCGTAGACGGCCTTCCCTCTGGTGGAGTCCGGCGGGAAATCCTGGGCCGCTGCGGAGCCACATGCTGCCGCGAGGCTCACGACGAGCGAGACGACGAGGGCATACCGGATTCCGGTGGCCATGACGATCTGCATGGGTCGCTGTGTCTCCTTCAGCTCTGCTTGGTCGTGTGGGCGATGAACGAGGAAAAGTGTTGCTGTAGTTTGGTGCTGCCGCAAACCGGACATTGGACCTCGCCCCGTTCATGTTGTTTCAGTGTCACGATAATCAGCGATTCTTTTCCGCAGTCCAGACACGTGTAGTCATACATGGGCATAAGGACCTCGCGCGAGTTATCCGTGAACCTTTTCCGACACGTCTTCTCCTTCTCCCCAATTCGAGACGATCTCGGCCAGCTCATCCAGGCGCGCAACGGTTCGACCATAAATGCTGTCCGGCGGGAACGTTCCCTCCGGGCCACGTTCTCCTGCGGACAGGCCCATAAGCAGTTCAAGCGCCTGCTCGATGGTATCCACGCCGTACACGGCAAACTTGCCCGCTTCCACGGCCGCGACGACTTCCCGGTTCAACGCCAGG
>JACOEF010000221.1 GCA_024998705.1 Nitrospira sp. | reverse complement strand
AGCTTGCCGCCCTCGATGGCGAATTGCGCTTTGGCGATGTAAATGTTGCGCATGGCCAACGCGTTGGCAAAGGCATAGAGAAACGCCGGTGTGTCGTCCGACTGGATGTCCATCACCGTATCGGTCGGAGACTGGCTGTTATCGAAGGAGATCTGGACGGTGTGGAGCAGCCCGCTGAACGAGCCACGGCGTTGGCCGAGATACTCAACGAGTTGCCGATTCACGGCCTGGCGTGCTTCGTCGAACTGGTTCGCATCCAGCAGCGCGATCATGGCGGTCAGTTCGGCGATAAGCCGTTGACGATCTTTCGGTTCGAACGATGCGCCGCGTACTGGTTCGACGCGAAAGACATCGACGATCTTTTTCCGGCTGAGGCCTGGGCGACCTTTCGGACGGGTGCGCGGGCCGTCGGTCCAAAATGTGCGCGCGACAGCCGGCGCGGATTCTTCGACGAACGTGTAGATCTGCCCTTCTTCAATATTCAGTTCGAAGGCGGAGAGCAGGCCGCAGATCGTGGCGAATTCGGAGAAGTAATCGTAGGCCACGATGGTAATGCTGAAGTGGCCCCCAGCGGCGGCGTCGATCGACACGTTACAGGGGTGGTCCGGTGTGAGCGCGGCGGCCTACTTGACGTGCGAGGCGAGTGTCTTTGGCGGAAAGGCGGAGAAATAATCCGGGTCCATCCGCGTGACGAAGTCTTGCAGGATGTCGCGGTCGATGTCCTGACAGAGCGGAGCCAGGGTTGCGAGGATCTGATCGCGGTCTGCGTTCGCGTGCAGCATGATTCTCGTGGAGTATACCTGAAGGTGCTCTCGTTGTGCCGGAAGAATTGCGCCAGTATAATGCGGTGCCATGACCAGACGTTCGCCACCGCACGATCCGCTTGCTCCGCGTCATGATTCCGTTTCCTCTCGAGTCTTTCCCGATCCGGCTCCCTTGCTGGTGGCGTCCGGCCTGGAGCCTGAGCAGGTGGTCAAGATTCTGAGCCCCTACGGAATCACACTTCCGGCCGAGGCGGATACCAACATTCAAAGTATGGCGGGCGATCCCCATACGCGCCGGATTTTGGTCGCCATTCTGCCCGGGCTGTTGACGGAGATTGCGCGCACGGCTGATCCTGATCAGGCGCTCAATCATTGGGAACGCCTGCTTTCCGGTAGTGTCAATCGCTCCTCTCTGCTGCAGTATCTGCAAGCCTCTCCGAAGATGTTGGGGCTGCTCTGTACCATTTTCGGAAACAGCGATTCCCTCGCCTTCGCGCTCATTCGCGACCCCATGCTCGTGTATTGGCTGGCGGAAGAAGATGTGTTGACGACGGCGCCGACCCGGGAGGGGATGGTGACGGCCCTTCATCAGAGCCTGGGCTCGCTGAAGGCGATGGAATTGAAGCTGGATGTCCTGCGACGGGTACGTCGCCGGGAAATGCTGCGTATCGGCGTGCGTGATCTCCTTCATCTGGCCACGGTGGAAGAGACGACTGGCTCCTTGTCCGATCTCGCCTCAGTTCTTATTCATGGGGCCTACGAAATCATCGATCAGGATCTCAAGGCCGTGCATGGGACGCCGATGCATCGACAAGCGAACGGCACCTGGGTGGAGACGGAATTCGTGGTCATCGGGATGGGCAAGCTCGGCGCACAGGAGTTGAATTACAGCTCCGATGTGGATCTGATTTACATCTATGCATCTGCAGATGGTGAGACCAGGAAGGGGAAGGGCGGGCGCCAACTGAACAGTCATGGCCTCTCGAATGAAGAGTATTTCGAGCTGCTGGCGCGTTCACTCACGAAGGCTCTGGCCGAACAGACGCGCGAAGGCGCGGTGTTTCGCGTCGATCTGCGGCTGCGCGCAGAGGGTTCGGTCGGCCAGCTCGCACGATCGGTCGAGGCCTACGAGAAGTACTATGCCCAGCGTGGTCAGGTGTGGGAGCGGCTGGCGTTGCTGAAGGCCTGGCCCATTGCCGGTTCTTCTGCGGTCGGGCAGGCGTTTGTACAGATGGTCGAAGGATTTGTGTTTCAGCCGGATCTCCAGCCCCTGTCGAGGGAGCGGGCGTTGGCGATTATCCACGATGTCCGTTCAGTCAAAGAGATGATCGATGAGAAGATCGCGGGGCGCGGACATCAGCATCGAAATGTGAAGTTGGGCACGGGCGGAATTCGAGAACTGGAGTTTCTTGTCCAAACGATTCAGGTGCTCATCGGTAAGGCGGTTCCTGCGATTCTGGATCGCAGAACGGTGGGGGCTCTGCGTCGGTTTTGCCAACACCGGTTCCTCGAGGTGGACGATCAGCGTCGGCTGACTGAAGCCTACTGGTTCTTGCGGGATGTCGAACACAAGTTGCAGATGATGCACGATTTGCAAACTCATGCGCTGCCTGATAGCGATGAGGAGCTACAACGGTGTGCGATTCGGATGGGGTATCACGCGGAGTCGCGTGAGGAGGCGTTGGCCAGGTTTCTCGCGGATCGGCAACGGCATACGGCGATTGTGCATCAGACGTTCCGGTCGTTCTTTTACCACCCGGAGACTTCCGCCCTCTTTGCCGCCGTGGTGGCTGCGGCGGAAGGCCACTCCCGCCGCAGCACGTCTCGGCTCGAAAAAGAGACCGGCCCGGCGGGGCCACCGCCGGACCGGTCTTCGACAGCGAAGAAAAAACGGAAACCTTAGTACATACCTTCCATGCCGTGGTTGTGACCAGCATGGCCACCGGCAGCTTCTTGCTTCTCTTCAGGAATTTCGGTGATCATGACTTCGGTCGTGAGCATCAAGCCCGCGACGCTGGCGGCGTTCTGCAAGGCACAACGCGACACCTTCGTCGGATCGATGATGCCCAGCTTGATCATGTCCACGTATTCGTCGGCAGCGGCGTTGTATCCGCCGTTCGGGTTCTTGTCCTCGCGGACCCGACCGACCACCACAGAGCCTTCGGCTCCTGCGTTGGCTGCGATCTGACGGACTGGCTCTTCGAGCGCCCGCTTGACGATGTCCACGCCGACTTTCTGCTCCAAGGGTAGATCCTTGAGGGCATCCAATCCCTTGAGGCAGCGCAGATAGGCCGTGCCTCCGCCGGGAACGATGCCTTCCTCGACGGCTGCCTTGGTGGCGTGCAAGGCGTCTTCCACGCGTGCCTTCTTTTCCTTCATTTCGGTCTCGGTGGCTGCACCGACGTTGATGACCGCCACACCGCCGACGATCTTCGCCAGCCGCTCCTGCAGCTTCTCGCGATCGTAGTCCGAGGTGGTCTCTTCGATCTGGGCCTTGATCTGCTTCACGCGGCCGTCGATCTTCTTGGGGTCGCCATGACCTTCGACGATCGTGGTGTTGTCCTTGTCGATCGTGACGCGCTTGGCGCGGCCGAGATCCGTCAGCTTGACGTTCTCGAGCT
>JACOEF010000241.1 GCA_024998705.1 Nitrospira sp. | reverse complement strand
CGGCTTGCCCTCGTGGATGGTTGCCAGCAGGGCACTGTCGGATTTCTTTCTGGTCGCCGGGGCTGTGAGATTTGCCGGATCGGGCCCAAGTAGTTTGTACCCATCCCCTTTGCCCTGGGCTCCGTGACATCCGGCGCAGTGTTTGATGAAGAGTGTCTTCCCCTTTGCCGGGTCAGCAGTTTTCGGCGCAGTATTCTCACCGGCCCCGGATCGGGCCGGTGCCGCAGCCACAATAGTTATCGCGACGATCAACGCTCCGATGAACCTCACGTTCATAACAGTTCCTCCGGCGTGATGTGACGGTACTTGCCACCGTCCTATTGGTGAATCTTACCTGTCTCTGCAGTCGAATGCCATTCGACGGGGTGGCTCTGTCCTGATGCAGACCGTCATAGTACAATTGCGCGATTCTGTGCGGTGAATCCGGTTCGTGTGCCGTTCATGTCCAGTAGCTGATCGCATGACAGCGAGAGATCCCCTGTCCCTCCTCATCACCGCCTGGGCCGCTTCTGCAGCCTTGATGGTCCTGCTCTGGTTGATCGAGCGCCGCATCCGTAACGCGTCCCTCGCCGATGTGGGCTGGTGTTACGGGCTGGCACTGGTGGCGTGGTGGTACGCAGGCTCCGTCGCGGGAGAACCGGCCCGGCGCTTGCTGGTGGCGTTGATGATCTTCCTCTATGCCGCCCGTCTCGGTACCCATGTACTCATCGATCGGGTGTGGCGCAAGCAGGAGGACGGCCGATACCGCGCGCTACGCCGTCGATGGGGCGCGCACGAGTCCTCACGCCTGTTCTGGTATTTCCAGCTCCAGGCCGCCGCCCTCGCGATGTTTTCGCTTCCTCCCCTCATCGTCATGCAGAATCCCCATCCGCCGTTTCATTTTTGGGACCTGATTGGATTTCTCTGGTGGGCTGTAGCCGTCACGGGCGAGGCAGTGGCCGATTGGCAGCTGGCTGCGTTTCGCCGCAAGCCGTGGAATGCAGATCGTGTGTGCCGGATCGGCCTGTGGCGCTATTCTCGCCATCCCAACTACTTCTTCGAATGCCTGCACTGGTGGAGTTATGTGTGGATGGCGCTGGCGATTCCCACGGGAGGCTGGGGTCTGACCCTGATCGGTCCCATGGCCATGGGCGTAGCTCTGCTGAAGGTCACCGGCATTCCCTGGACGGAAGCGCAGAGCATGACGAGCCGTGGTGAGGAATATGCCGAGTATCGGCGCACGACCAACGCCTTCTTTCCCTGGTTCCCGCGCCGGCATTCATGAATAATACGGATTAACAGAATGCGGAAACACAAGGGGATACATGGCTGTCGTTATGGTTTGGGGACGAGTTCAGCCAGACGTGTCCGGGCGATCTTGGCGGCGGGACTGTCGGGGTAGTGACGGAGAATTTCTTCGTAGAGTTCCCTGGCGTGGGCGTTGTTGGCTTGGCGCTCTTCGAACTGGGCCGTCTCCAGCAGCTGCGCCGCCTGGTCGGGACCACAGGCGTAGAGGATCAGGAGTAGAGTCGGAATGATCCACCCAGATACTCTGTTCATGCGGTTACCCTCCGGGATGACGTGTCGCGGAACGGTTTCGTGAGCTGAGGCATGTGCGTAGTCTGGCTCAAGGCATCGGCAGTTGCAAGCGGGCGGTCTCGCTTGGATCATGCGTGGTTGTGCTCGCGGATACCGTATCGCGGGGAGGTAATGGCTTCGCTACGGCAGCGCGGGCAGCGGCTGGGACGAGTGAGTCTGGTTCGCTCGCGGAAGACGTACGCGCAATCCTGGCATTCCGACGGTTCGAGCAGGAATGTCCGCGCGGGATCGCGAGACAGGGTTTTCACGATATGCGTCAAATGGTCTTCCACCTGGCGTTCCGGCATGCCGAGCAGTTGCGCGAGTTGGTGAGAAGACAACAGGGTACCGGTCAACAGCTCGATGATCCGCCGTCGAGGTGTCAGTTTGGGGAACAACATGCGGTCGGTATCTTAGGTGAACGGCCTGCCGATGAAAAGGCAGGAATCGGCCCCCGCGATCTTGTTATACTACGCAAGACTTCCTGATCCTCCTTCCGCAACGGGAGATGCTTCGATGAGTGGACCGCTGTGGGACGAGTTGGCCGAGCTGGCGTTGTCCCGTGTCCGCTCGGCCGGGGTCGAGTATGCGGATATCCGCCTGCTCGATACGACGACGCGGACGATCAGCGGTGAAGACCGGCGCATCGCCCACATTCACGAGAGCACCGATCGCGGGTTCGGCATTCGGGTGTTGCATCGCGGCGCCTGGGGATTTGCAGCCAGCTCCATCATTTCCCTCGAAGAAATCCCACGTGTGGCGGACCTCGCCATAGAAATCGCCAAAGGATCGGCCTCGCTCGCCATCACGAAGGTGCATCTGGCGTCTGAGCCGGTGCATCGCGATCGTATCGTCACTCCTTGTCGGCTGGATCCATTCGCGGTTCCCCTGGAAGAACAAACGTCGTTGCTGCTGAACACGATGGACGTGATTCAGCGACATCCGGGCATCGCCAGAAGCCATGCCAGATTCTGGACACAACGTGACCGCAAGCTGTTCGTCTCCACGGAAGGCTCTCATCTAGAGTTTACTCTGCTGGCGGTGCAGGGCGAGTGCAGCGCCACGGCGATTCAGGACGGACGGTTTGCGACACGGTCGTTCAATACTCCGCATTTGCGCATGGGGTATGAGTTGATCCGCGATACCGACTTTGCCCGTGAAGGGGCGCGTCTCGCTGAACAGGCAGTGGAGAAGGTGCGGGCGCCGGTGATCGAGGCCGGGCGATACGATCTAGTGCTCGATCCGGAGCATCTGTCGTTGACCATGCATGAGTCCTGTGGACATACCAGTGAGTTGGATCGCGCGCTCGGCTACGAGGCGAATTATGCCGGTACGAGTTTCCTGACACCCGATAAACGCGGCACCTACCGCTATGGTTCGTCCCACGTGAATCTGGTGGCCGACAACACCGAACCGCAGACGTTGGCGGCGACGGGATACGACGACGATGGAGTGAGTTGCCAGAAGTGGGATATCGTGCGAGAGGGGCTCTTCGTCGGGTACTGTACGAACCGCGAGGTGGCGCCGCGAATCCATGAGGAACGTTCACGAGGTTCGAACCGGGCCGATAGTTGGGGGAGCGTGCCGATGGTGCGCATTGCGAACATCGGGTTGGAGCCGGGCACCGCGACTCTCGATGAATTGCTGGCCGATGTGAAGCGAGGGATCTACATCGAGGGCCACGGGTCTTACAGCATCGATCAACGACGGTACAATTTTCAGTTCGGGGGCGATGCGTTCTGGCTGATTGAAAACGGTCGCCGCACGCACATGGTCAGGGACGTGATCTATCACGGCATTACCCCGGAGTTTTGGGGGCGGTGCGACGGCGTGGCCGATCGCAGCCATCGACGACGATATGGATTTATTACGTGCGGCAAAGGTCAGCCGGGTCAATCCGGTTGGATGACCCATGCCGCGTCCCATGCCCGGTTCAGGCGCGTGGAGGTCATTGCCGGAGAAGCGAAGGCCAACGAATGACGTCGTCGATCACTCCATCGTGGCCGAAGTTGACGGGCCGGCAGGAATTCGAGTTCCTGGCTGAGCTGGTGATGAGTCACTCGACGGGTGACCACACCTCTCTGTCGTTGCGCGATGTGCATGGCGGCACGACTCGCTTCGCCAACAATCAGGTCATTCAGAATGTGAACCAGCGGCGCGGAACGTTGTCGATCACCGTGGCCTTCGGGCGACAACATGGCACGGCCAGCACGACGGATTTTACTGCCGGGGCGGTGCGTGAAACCCTCAAGCAGGCCGAGTGTATTGCCCGCATCTCTCCCGAAGATCCCGAATATCTTCCCCCCGTCGGGCCACAGACCTACCTGTCGCTGCCGACCTCGCGTCCCGAAACGAGTGCAGCCGGACCGGCGCGGCGGCTCGATTATGCGCGTGAGGCCATCGGCCAATGCAAGATGGAGAATCTGAATGCGGCCGGAACGGTGTCGTCCAGCACGGCGATCGTGGGGCTGGCGGCTGACACGGGATTGCGGGCCTATGAGGAACGCACCGAGGCTCGCTTCAGTTTGACGGTGCAGGCGGGCGAAGCCACCGGCTGGTCGGCGGCGGCCCATCGATCCATCGATCGCTTGCATGTGCAGGAGCGCACGCTGGCGGCCATCATCAAAGCCAAACGAGGGGCGGACGAACCGCAGGAGCTCCCGCCGGGCCGCTACACGGTCATCCTGGAACCGGCGGCTGTCGCCGGGTTGCTGAGCTGGATGATCTGGATGTTGGACGCGAAATCGTTCTACAAGGGGACGAGCCCGTTCAGCAGAAAACTGCACAGCCGGATTCTCGACCGCCGGTTGTCCCTGCGTAACCAGCCCGCCCATGCCGACCTGCTCGGCCATGGATTTACGAATGAAGGGCTCCCGGTCATCGAATCCGGCTGGATCGAGGCGGGGGTGCTGAACCAGTTGTTACACGACCGGTATACTGCGCAGGAGCATGGGGTCGATCCACTGACGACGCTGGAGTCTCCCTACTTATCCGGAGAACGTCCCGTCGGCACAAGGGTGGACGATCTCATCCGCACGACTCAGCGGGGCATTCTCGTCACGAATTTCTGGTACATCCGTCCGGTCAATCCGTCCGACCTGACACTCACCGGCATGACGAGAGACGGCACCTTCCTGATTGAAAACGGCGAGATCACCTCGGCCATTCGCAACTTCCGCTTTCACGAGAGTCCCTTGCGCGCGTTCAACCAGGTGGATGCCTACACCGCCCCGGTCGAAGCGGTCACGTCGGAAACGGGGAAGGCCTTGGTCCCCGCCATGCGAATCCACGACTTTAATTTTTCAAGCGTCACTCGATTCTAGCCGGACTTTTCCCTGGAAGTCGGGTCGATTCTGCTCTGGCCGGGGCTGCGGGATGCCGGGCTCCGGACGGCAAAAAACCTGTCTCGGGCATTGACTCGGCCTAGTGGAAAGAGTAATGAATGAACGAGGCTTGACTGATAAGATGCCGGTGTCCTTATGAAGCGTAAACAGCAGCGATTGGCTGAGAAGCCGATTCATCTCCTCACCTTTGCCCCGGACAAATCCGAGAAGGGCGGTGTGAATCCATTTGCGCCTTCGCCGTTACGTGCGAGCATCAGTAAAGTTTTTGTGAAATTGGAAGATAAGACCGAACGGTTCGAGGATTGGTGCCAGTACGGCCGGTCCGAAGAACGGGCAGTACAACCACTGAGGCAGCGTGTGTCCAAGTGGTTGGGGGCTCCGGTCGCCAGGCATGCCGAGCAGGAAGCCGTAGCTGAAACCGGGTTAGTTCCGGCTCGACGGTGGGAAGGTTCGGTCGGCGACGTGATCTTCCGGCTTCGTGACCGGGCGGGTTTTGTCCAACGCGCATTGACTGCACAGGCTCGGGAGCTCAAGGAGTGGGTGATTGAACATACTCGGTCCACCCAGGCGGAAGTCGATCAATT
>JACOEF010000096.1 GCA_024998705.1 Nitrospira sp. | reverse complement strand
TGGTAGGCACCAGTGTGCGCGAGAGGATGAAGGAGGCGAGCATCGCGATGATGATCGCCTCCGCCATGGGTTTGAACAGGTAGCCTGCGACGCCGCCGAGTGCGAAGAGCGGAAGCCAGACAATCGCAATACAGAGGGTGGCGACGAGCGTCGGGACGACGATCTGATTGGCGGCATCGATGATGGCCTGTTCGAGCGGCTTGCCCATTTCGATATGGCGATCGATATTCTCGATCATGACGGTCGCATCGTCGACCAGAATACCGACGGCCAGCGCGAGCCCGCCCAAGGTCATCACATTGACCGTCTCTTCGAGGAGATGCAGGCCGATGATGGCGGTCAGGATGGACAGCGGGATCGAGGTCCAGACGATGACCGTGGCCCGCCAGGAGCCGAGCAGCAGGAGCACGATGAGACCGACCAGCGCACCGGCCATCAGCATTTCGTGCAGCACGTCCGAGATCGAATCTTTTACAAAAGTCGAGGCATCGTCGAGCAGCGTGATCTCCACGCCTTCAGGAGAAATTTGCTCGGCACGCGGGATCATCTTTTTGATCCCATCGACCACGTCGAGGGTCGAGGCCTCGGTGCTCTTCATCGCGACGAGGATGACGGTCTGTTTGCCCTTCACCAGCACCGCGTTTTGTTGCACCCGGCCCATGAGCTGCACCGTGGCGACGTCGCGCAGGTAGACGAAGGCGTTGCCTTCCCGCTTGATCGGGATATCGTTGAAATGATCGATTTTCAGCGGCGACGCGTTTGTCATGACGATCCAGTCCGTCGACTTGATCTTGATGTCGCCGGACGGCAGCACGAGATATTGCTTCATGAGGGCGTCGTGAATGTCCGCCGGAGTCAGTTGACGGGCAAGCAACTTCTGCTGGTCGAGGTTGATCATGACCTGCATGTCCTGGCCGCCGTATGGGTGCGGCAGCACGATGCCCGGTACGGTCACCAGCAGGGGACGAATGCGCATGTAGACAAGGTTATAGAGCTCCGCGGGCGTCATGCGGTCGGAGCTGATTTGGAGCATGGCCACCGGTATGGACGAGGGGGCGAGGCGCATGACCATGGGCGGCGAGATATCGGGTGGCAGCGCCTTGACGACGTTCTGCGCGATTCCCACGATATCCGCTTCGGCCCTGCCCACGTCGACTCCGTCCTGGAGAAAAATATTGGTGATGCTGCTGCCGAAGTAGGAGTGGCTGTGGATGTATTTGATGCCTTCCACCGTCGAGGTCAGAAAGCGTTCGAACAGATAGGTGATGCGCCCTTCCACCTGCTGCGGCAGCAGGCCGCTGTAGATCCAGACCACGGAGGTGACAGGAATCGTGATGTTCGGAAAGATGTCGGTCGGCATATGGAGCACCGTCTTGGTGCCCAACAGCACGATCAGAATCGACATGACGACGAAGGTGTATGGCCTGCGCAGCGCGATGAGGACGATTTCGTTCATGCTCGCCCCCTGCTAGGAGTCTTCTGATGCGGTGTCATTCGAGCCACTCGATCCCCCATGAACGTCATTGGGTCGGTTGCTGAAAAGGGCCCACCCCTTTGCCGGTACATCGGCCGCTTTTAATTCAGCGAGACATCGTCTGCCTCGGATCAATGATCCCACCCGATCGTGGATCAGGCTGATTCGTCATCGGTGACATGGTTGACAGAGAGCAAGGGACTTGCCATGGAATTTTGATGGCGTCGCGAAGGGGCCTGGCGTACTAGGGCCATATATGGGGCAGGATTTTCGCCCGTAGCTCCGTTATTTAGTGTCTCCACGGCAGGGTGCCACGAAGAGTGCAGATTCGCTCTGAGCGAATAGTGCGGGAGTTCACTGTTCTTGCAGGACCGGTACGACTGTGATGAAGCGGGGTCTCAAAGAGGGATCGCAATAAGTATGACTGTTGATTGGTTTGTTTGACCTGGCTGCATGGATTCAAGTCGTGGCATTGATATTGCTGTACTTCTAGCCGGTTCTCTGTACCCACTCCGCACGAACGATCATCCGTACGCGACGAGGGTCGCGTCGATTCGATCCAAGCTGTTACAACCGGGAGGGCGAGCGAGATGCGTGGAATGGTGAATATGCGGAAAGTCGGTGTGGCGCTCTGTCTTGCTGGTATTGTTGCGGGCGTCATGCCTGGTGCAGAGAGGGCGCAGGCCGAATCTCTGACGATTGGAGCAGCCTATAGTCTCAAACCGGCCTTCCAGGAAATCGTGCCGTTGTTCGAGGCGGAATATGGTGCCACGGTGCAGGTCGTCTATGGCCCCTCGCAGACGCTGCGTCGAGACATTGAACAGGGAGCGGCGATCGATGTGTTTCTACCCGCGGCGGCCGAGGAAATAGAAAAACTACAGAAGAAAGGGTTGACGATCGGCGAGAGCCCTCGGATCTATGGGGAAACCTCGCTGGTGCTCGTCATGTCAGCAACGTCTAGAGCCACGCCGGTCTCCTTCCGTGATGTCGGGCTCAATCGGGCATTTCGTATCGCGCTCGGTGACCCGAAGACGTCGGGGCTGGGGGACCTCACGGCCCGGCTGCTCACGCAGGTCGAGCCGACCTACAAGAGTCGCTTTCATCCGATCTACGCCCGGCATAGTGAGGAGATTGTCGATCTCATTCAGCACGGCGCGGCCGATGCGGGCATCCTCTATCGCGTGGATGCCATCAGCAACGGGCAGGTGCGCATCATCGACGAAAACCCGTTTGGCCTGCATAGGCCGGTGTATTTCGGTCAGGCGGTGGTCTCGACCTGTCGGACGGAGTCGTTTGTCGTAGCGGAGGCGTTTCTTGATTTCATGACGAGCCCCCGTATCCAGAAGCTGCTGCTCAAGTATGGGTTCGAGTCGATGTCAACGATGGAGGGAGAAGAGGGGATCAAGCTGGCAGACCGTAAGTACGAGACAATGAGCGTACTTAACGAATAGGATTAACTTGGCTCTGCGCGCTGTCCGGCGTTTCGTGTCTCATTGGCTCATCGTGCCGGATCAATGTGCGTCCCGACAGCAGGCGTAGGCCGACGTAAAATACCGGTGTGAGAAATAAGCCGAACAGGGTCACGCCGATCATCCCGGCGAACACGGTGACGCCTGTGGCGGAGCGCACCTCCGCACCGGCCCCGTGCGAGAGCACGAGCGGAACCGTCCCGGCAATGAAGGCCACCGACGTCATCACAATCGGGCGCAATCGCAGGCGGCAGGCTTCGAGTGCCGCCTCGACGATGCCTTTCCCCTGCAGTTCCAACTCGCGCGCAAACTCGACGATCAGGATCGCGTTTTTACAAGCCAGGCCCATCAGTACGACCAGGCCGACCTGCACGAACGTGTTGTTATCGCCGCCGGTGAGCTTCACGCCGGCGAGCGCGCAGAGCATGCACATCGGCACGATCAGAATCACCGCCAGCGGCAAGGTCCAGGACTCGTACAGGGCGGCGAGCACGAGAAACGCCAACAGGATGGCCACCGGGAACACCAGCAAGGCCGCCTTTCCTTGCGACGCTTCCTGAAAACTTAAATCGGTCCATTCGATGGTCATGCCGTTCGGTAGTACCTTCCCGGCGATCTCGCGAATGTTGTCCATTGCCTGTGCCGATGAGAACTTGGTGGGATCGGCCTCTCCCATGAAATCGGCGGCGGGATAGCCGTTGTAGCGCAGCACCGGATCGGGCCCATACGTCTGGCTGAATTTCACCATTGAGCCAATCGGGACCATCTCGCCGCGGTTGTTACGTGTTTTGAGATTTGCGATGTCTTCCACCTTGCCGCGGAAGTCCCCGTCGGCCTGTGCGTAGACGCGCCAGGTGCGACCGAATAGGTTGAAGTCATTCACATACGCAGAGCCGAGGTAGATCTGCATCGTGGCGAACAGATCCGTCAACGCAATACCCTGTGTCTTGGTCTTCACACGATCGACCTCGGCATCGAGTTGCGGCACATTGGCCTGGTAGCCGGAAATCGGATACCCCATACCCGGCGTTTGCATGACCGCCCCTTGCAGGCCGCTGACGGCATTCTGCAGTGCCCCGAAGCCGAGACCGGCCCGGTCTTCCACAAAGAGCCCATATCCCGCGCCGTTGCCGAGTCCGAGAATCGGCGGCGGCATCAACACGAAGGTGATGCCTTCCTTGATGGCGGAAATCTTTTGATTCATTTCTTCGCTGATGTCCTTCGCGCTGCGATGACGCTCGTCGAACGGTTTCAGGATGAGGAAGGCGATGCCGTAGTTCGGCGTATTCGTAAACTGCAGCGGATTCAGCCCGGTCATGGCGACGACATGGGCGACACCGTCCACGGTCTTGCTGATCGCGACGACTTGCCGCAACACCGCATCCGTGCGGTCGAGCGAGGCGCCCTCCGGTAGTTTCACGCCCGCCATCAGATACAACTTGTCTTGCGTGGGAATGAAGCCGCGAGGCACCGCTTGGAAGAGCAGGCCTGTGACGACCAGTAGCAGGGCATACAGGGCAAAGACAGAACTGCGATGTTTCAAGGTACGCGAGACGGTGCCCTGATATCGGTCGGAACTGGCCTTGAAAAAACGATTGAACGGCCTGAACACCCAGCCGAACAGACGCTCGATCAACCGGGACAGGGCATCCTTCGGT
>JACOEF010000476.1 GCA_024998705.1 Nitrospira sp. | reverse complement strand
CGGACGACGCCTGCTGGCGGATGAAAAAGAACGCGCGGAACATGTGATGCTGGTGGATCTGGGCCGGAACGATGTGGGTCGAGTGGCGGCGCGCGGTTCGGTGAAAGTCGAGTCGCTGATGCAGGTCGAACGGTATTCCCACGTCATGCATATCGTGTCGCAGGTGACGGGCCAGTTGGAAAAGGGCAAATCGGTGTACGACGTCATGCGGGCCTGCTTTCCGGCGGGGACCGTGTCGGGTGCGCCGAAGATTCGCGCGATGGAGATCATCGAGGAGTTGGAACCGACGCGCCGTGGTCCCTACGCGGGGGCGGTGGGGTATTTCGGTTTCTCCGGCAATATGGACATGTGTATCAACATCCGGACCGTCGTCATCAAGGGGCGGCAGGCCTATATTCAAGCCGGCGCGGGCATCGTGGCCGATTCGAATCCCGAGCATGAATATGAAGAAACCTGCAACAAAGCGCGGGCGATGATGAAAGCCATCGAACTCGCCGAGCAGGGGTTGGAATGAGCGCGTGAATCGTGAAGGGTGAAGCGTGAAGCGCAGGAACGGTGCAGTGACGAGATACGATTCACGAACGACGAGCGACGAGTACTTCATATGTTGTTGATGATCGACAATTACGACTCCTTCACCTACAACCTCGTGCAATATTTCGGCGAGTTGGGGGAAGATGTGGTCGTCTACCGGAACGACAAGATTTCCATCCAGGAGATCGAAGCGTTGAAACCGCGCCGTCTGGTCATTTCGCCTGGCCCCTGCACGCCGAACGAAGCAGGCATATCGGTGGAGGTGATTCGATATTTCGGGGGCAAATTGCCGTTGCTTGGTGTCTGTCTCGGTCACCAATCGCTGGCGGTTGCGTTCGGCGGCGAAGTGATCCGTGCCGAGCGTCTGATGCATGGCAAGACCTCCATGGTGCGCCACGATGGTCGCACCATTTTCCGCAACCTTCCGAACCCGTTTGAGGCCACCCGCTACCATTCGCTCATTGTGAACCGCAAGAATCTCCCGGGCTGTTTCGAGATTAGCGCCGAGACGGCTGAAGGCGAGATCATGGGCATGCGGCATAAGACGTTGGGTATCGAGGGTGTGCAATTCCATCCGGAGTCGATCCTCACCACCGCGGGCAAGGAGCTGCTCAGGAATTTCTTGAAACTCTAGCCCACAGCCGTCGGCCGGCTGCAATCAGTGTTCTCTACGAGGCCTTCCGACTGATTGCCGATAGCCGATACTGATCGCACCCCTCATGATCAAAGACGCCATCCATACATTAGCCGAACGGGCGGATCTCACCGAACAACAGGCTGAAGCCGTCATGGGCGAGATCATGGACGGTGAGGCGACGCCAGCTCAGATCGCCGCGTACCTCATGGGGCTGCGCATGAAGGGGGAGACGGTCGAGGAGATCGCCGGATCGGTGCAGGCCATGCGGGCCCGCGCGACGAAGATCCGCGTCAGAGATTCCCAGGTGGTCGATACCTGCGGGACCGGCGGCGATCGGGCTCATACCTTCAACATTTCGACGACTGCGGCGTTCGTGGTGGCGGGCGCTGGTCTGACCGTCGCGAAGCATGGGAACCGGTCGGTCTCGTCCAAATCAGGCAGTGCCGATGTGCTGGCGGCGTTAGGTGTTGCGATCGATTTGCCGCCTGATCGGGTCGCCGATTGTGTGAACGAGGTGGGAATTGGGTTTCTCTTTGCGCCGCTTTACCACAGCGCGATGAAACACTGCGCCCAGCCGCGGCATGAGCTGGGGATTCGTACGATGCTGAATATTCTCGGTCCATTGACCAATCCGGCCGGCGCTCGGATCCAGGTCGTGGGTGTCTTCGACGCCGGCCTGACGGAGGTGTTGGCCAAGGTGCTGCTTCACCTGGGCGCGCAACATTGTTTTGTCGTGCACGGTATGGACGGTTTGGATGAGATGACCGTGACCGACCGGACGCGTATTTCAGAGGGCAAGAGCGGCGTGGTGTCCAGTTACACCATCGATCCGACGGAGTTCGGGCTCACACGCGTCAGGCCGAAAGAGCTGGTCGGTGGGAGTGCGGAAGACAATGCCGCCATCACACGCGATATTTTTCGGGGGCGGAAAGGGCCGAAGCGCGACATTGTGTGCCTGAACGCCGCGCCGGCGCTCGTGGCCGGACGCAAGGCGAAGACGCTGCAGGAAGGGTTTCATCTGGCCCAGCAGGCCATTGACGCGGGTGCGGCGATGGAGAAGCTGGATCAGCTCATCGCATTCACGAAGAAGGCATTGTGACATCGTGATTCTCGATCGAATTCTCGAACATAAAAGAGCGGAAATTCGCCACAAGAACAGCCGCGGCTACCTCGCGGAGCTGAAGATCAGGATTCGTGATGCTGGCCCGACGCTGGGGTTTGCGGTGAACCTCGACGCGCGACGAACACCGACCAGGCCCGCACTGATTGCGGAGGTCAAGAAGGCCTCACCGAGCCTGGGCCTGTTGCGCCCCGAGTTTGAACAGCGGTTTGAGCCGGTGGCCATCGCCGAAGCCTATCGGGAGCATGGGGCCGCGGCTGTCTCCGTGATGACGGATAAGGATTTTTTTCAGGGCAGCTTGGAGTATCTCGCTGAGGTGAAACGGAACGTCGGTCTGCCGGCGCTGAACAAAGAGTTCATGGTGGCTGACATTCAGTTCTACGAAGCCAGGGCCCATGGCGCGGACGCGGTGCTGTTGATCGTGGCCGGTCTGGAGAAACGCCAGTTGATCGATTTTTCGGCCCTGGCGAAAGAGTTGTCGCTCGATGTGCTGGTGGAGACGCACCATGAGCGTGAACTCGATACCGTGTTGGAATGGCTTCCGGATGTGCGGATGATCGGCATCAACAATCGTGACCTCAAGACCTTTTCGACGGACCTGGGCGTGACCCTGCGCTTGGCGAAGCGCATTCCGGTGACAAGCTGATCGTGAGCGAAAGCGGGATTCACAAGCGGGAGGATGTCACGCGGTTGGTGGAGGCCGGTGTCCATGCCATGCTGATCGGCGAGTCATTGATCCGGGCGCAGGATATCGGCGTGAAGATTCGTGAGTTGCTGGGCGATGAATCCAACAAGGAGAAGCCATGAAGACGCAACTTTCTCTCGCTGTGATGGCGGCGCTACTGACCTTAGCCGGATGCGTGAATCAGGAGATCCATGAATATTCCCCGAAGTGGGACTCCTGGATGGGCAGCAGCAAAGACGATCGCATCAAGGAAATGGGCATTCCCACGCGGTGCCATTCCTTCAAGGACGGCGGCGAAGTGTGCGAATGGTCGATTCCTCAGCAGGACGGGCGGCAGGATTTGATCGGCTTGACGTTCAACGGTAAAGGACAGGCTTGTCAGTGGTCCTATCGCGGCTTCTACGGCACGCAGAAGAGCAAGACGAGTTGCTGACGTGATGGCAGTGAAGGTCAAGATTTGCGGTCTGACGAATGCCGAGGATGCGGCGGTGGCAGTGGAAGCCGGCGCGGATGCGGTGGGGTTCGTGTTTCATAAGAAGAGCCCTCGTTGCGCGGACATGGCGGTGGTGAAGGCCATCGTGAAGGAGCTGCCTCCCTTCGTACTGCCGATCGGCGTGTTCGTGAACGAAGAAGCGAAAGTGGTGCGCGAGGTGATGGACAGCTGTGGACTGGCTCTTGCGCAACTCCATGGCGATGAGACGGCGGCCTATTGTGAGCAGCTGGGGCGACCCATGCTAAAGGCGATTCGTCTCCGGGATCGGCACTCGTTTCTGGCCCTGGCTGAGTTTCAAGGCCGCGCCGGCGTGCGGGGATTTTTGGTGGATGCGTTTTCGCCAGACGCCTATGGCGGGACCGGCCAAGTGGCCGATTGGTCGCTGGCCGCCGAAGCGGCAGCGGTGACGCGTATTCTCCTAGCCGGAGGGTTGACGCCGGAGAACGTTGCGCATGCCATCGAGCAGGTGCGGCCCTATGGCGTCGATGTCAGCAGCGGTGTCGAGGCCTCGCCGGGTCGGAAGGATCATGAGAAGGTCCGGGCCTTTGTGCAGGCCGTCAGGCTTGTCTCCCGCTAGGGTAGCGTCTATACTTTTATTTTTTACGACTAGCTGAAGGAAGAGACATGGCGATACCAGATCGACGTGGGCGGTTCGGCCCCTACGGCGGACGATATGTTCCCGAGACCCTCATGCCGGCGCTGCTGGAGTTGGAAGAGGTCTATCAGCGCACGCGTCGGGAGAAGGGATTTCAAGCCGAACTCAGGCATTATTTGAAAGAGTATGTCGGGCGGCCGACGCCCCTGTACTTCGCGCAGCGACTCACGAAGCGGTTGGGCGGCGCGAAGATTTATCTGAAACGCGAAGACCTGTGTCATACCGGTGCCCATAAGATCAACAATGCGATCGGGCAGGCGCTCCTGGTGAAACACATGAAAAAACCTCGTCTCATTGCAGAGACCGGCGCGGGCCAGCATGGAGTGGCGACGGCCACGGTGGCTGCGATGTTCGGTCTTGAATGCGAGATCTACATGGGCACGGAAGATATGCAGCGGCAGGCACTGAACGTGTTCCGCATGCGACTCCTTGGCTCGACGGTCACCGGTGTGGATGCCGGCAGCCGCACATTGAAGGATGCCATCAGCGAAGCGATGCGGGATTGGACGACGAATGTGCGGACCACGCACTACGTGCTGGGGTCGGTCCTCGGCGCGCATCCCTACCCGATGATGATCCGAGATTTTCAATCTGTGATCGGACGTGAGGCCCGGAAGCAAATCCTGGCGGCGGAAGGTCGCCTTCCCGATTGTCTGATCGCCTGCGTCGGCGGCGGCAGCAACGCGATGGGGTTGTTTCACGCCTTCGCCCAGGATAAGAAAGTCAGAATGGTCGGGGTGGAAGCCGGCGGGTTGGGTGTCGAGAGCGGCAAACATGCGGCCCGGTTCGCAGGCGGTCGCCCCGGCGTGCTTCAAGGGACCATGACCTATCTGCTGCAGGATGAGAACGGCCAGGTGAATCTCACCCATTCCGTCTCCGCAGGTTTGGACTATGCGGCGGTGGGGCCGGAGCACAGCTACTACAAGGAAACCAATCGCGCCCAATATACGTCGGTCACGGATGACGAGGCCTTAGCGGCATTCGATCTGCTTGCGCGGGAGGAGGGGATCATGCCTGCGTTGGAAAGTGCCCACGCCATTGCCGAGGTGGTGAAGTGCGCGCCCACAATGAAGAAGAGCCAGGTCCTGATCGTGAACCTGTCCGGGCGCGGTGATAAGGATGTGCAGCAGGTGGCGAGAATCAAAGGCGTGACGCTGTAATCCGGTCACGTGAGACGTCTCTCGTGAAGCGTCTCTCGTAGGAGATCGGAGCGTATGGCTCATGGCGTATAGTTGGTAACAAGACTCCTACGCGCCATCGCGGACCATATTCTATCTGCCATAGGCTCTTTTTCGGACGAAGGGCGAACGACGAGATACGAAAGACATGCGGAGGCATTCCTAAAAAATGAATCGTTTGGATCAGACATTCAGTCGGTTGAAGACGGCAGGGCAGCAGGCGCTGATTACCTATCTCATGGCGGGTGATCCGTCGTTGCAGGAGACCGAGCAGTTGGTGCTCGAATTGGAGCGGGCCGGCGCCGACGTGATTGAGTTGGGGGTGCCCTTCTCCTATCCCATCGCCGATGGACCGGTGATTCAAAAGGCGGCCGAGCGGGGCCTGCAAAGCGGTACCTCACTGCGAAAAATTCTGGAGTCCGTACGGCATCTGCGCATCTCGACCCAAATCCCGATCGTGTTGATGGCCTACTACAATAACATCCATGCGTTGGGGGAGGCGGAATTTTGCCGTCTCGCTGTGGAGGCCGGTGTGGATGGATTGATCGTCCCCGATATGCCCGCGGATGAAGCGGGGCCGTTGCGCGGTCCGGCCGATGCGCTAGGACTCCATCTGATTTTCCTGTTGGCTCCGACGAGCACGGCGTCGCGCCGGGCATACGTGGCGAAGGAGTCCGGCGGATTTGTCTATTATGTTTCCATCACGGGCATCACTGGGGCTAAACTACACGATGTGGCGAGCGTGGGTGAAAACGTCGCCAAAATCAGAAAATACACCAAGACGCCTGTGGCCGTTGGCTTTGGCGTGGCCACACCGGAGGATGCCGCGCGGGTCGCGCAGGTGGCCGATGGTGTGATCGTGGGCAGCGCAATTGTACGTCGTGTTGGAGCACATGGACAGGATGGCCGACTCGTTGAGGAAGTGGGCGCGTTCGTACGATCCCTCAAGGAGGCGATGCAGCCGGTCTAGGCCGGGTAATCTTCTGTCCCCCCGCAGTCTTCTCTTCAGCTCTTCAGCCGACATCTTCTGCCATCATTCCCTTGGAACCCTGTCCATCTGGTCGGTCAGACCACGATGGTGGTTTCTGACTCCGTATTGTCGCTCGAATTCAGTGCATGCCTGGCAGTGGAGATTATTCCCTGCCGTTCAACGCGTGACGCTTCATATGAGGAGATGCCATGGCCGTAGCTCGTCGTAAGGTCAGTCGAACCAATCGCAAGACGACATCCAAGACTACATCGGTCGTGCCTCGTCGCAAGGCAGCCGCCCGCGGCCCTGCCGCCATGGGTGAGGATCGCGGGATTCGCGCCTTGCAGCAGCGTTTGCTGGAGACGGTGTCTGGTCCTGACGGGGAGGCCCGTTCCCCCATTGGCGTGTCGGCTGCGTTCGTTCAGATCTTTTTGCAGCTGACAAAAGTGCAGGGGATTGCGGTGTATGTGCGTGATGAGCAGACACGTGAGATGATCTGTTTGGCCGAGGCCGGCACGGTGCATGGTTTCGTTGCGGCAGAGTGGCGGGAAATGTTGGCGAAGACCGAGCAGCAAGGACAAATGGTGCATGGCGCCCTGCACGGGTTTCGACTCCATCGGATCGGACGGATGGAAGGTCTCGTCATGGTCCAGAGCGGGAAGTCGTCGCGCCTGACCTCACGCAAGTTAGTGGCGGTGGTGGCGGCCGTCGAACCTTGGTTGGCTGTGGCCCTCGACCATGCCCGGCTGACGGTCAAATATGCGGCGAAGATCCTGCGGATTCAGCACATGGAGCAGGTGAGTGACCTGCTGAATTCGTCTCTGGCGGAGGAAGAGAAATTGCGTCGAGCGCTGGATGCCGCGGTGCATTTGGTCGAGGCGGAGGCCGGGGCATTGTTTCTTACGACCGGCGATGGAACATTGACACTGTATACGGTTGCCGGGGAGCGCGCAGCCGGACTGTCGGTGTTTCAGTCGCCGATTGCCACCGGCGTCCATCGTACCGGCCCGGCCGTGCTGCTCACACAGGGGGGGCAGGATGCTCGCTTGGTCGCCGGCCAGGGATGGCAGGCCGTCTTGCCGGTCGCCTCGCTGGTTTCGGTGCCCGTTCGTATGGGAATGCGGGCTGTGGGTGTGTTGGAAGTGGTGAATCGACGCAGCGGCAAGCCCTTCAGCAACTGGGATGTGCTGGAACTTGCAAGTCTCTCGAATCAGTTTGGATTGGCGATCGACAATCTGCGCAGAGGAACCGTCGGGGAGGGGGGCGCGAAACGGGGCGGGTAAAGTTACCGTTTCTCGGGCGGCATGTATTTGATCATTTCTGTCGTCAGCTTGGTGGCCAGATCTCGCATATCCGGACGAATGAAGAGGTAACTTTCCTGAATCTGGTGCCGCGCCTTCCAGACAATGGCGCCGTTGATGGCGTCGACCAGGCGCATGCTGAGACCCACGCGGGCGATGTTATCGCCTTCCTCTCTCGTATATTCCCAGGCATTCACCTTGACCACCAGCAGTGAGTCGGCACCCAAGGCGTGTCCGATCTTGATCGCGGAATTCTTGTCCGATTGACCGGTCGTTTCCATACGTGAAAAGTAGGTCACCAGGGCGTCGAACGCGTCTTTGGTGGTCTGGAACGTATCGGTGACCTGGTCGGGAGGCACCACCTTCTCGACGCGCCGGCTCTTGATCAGGACTTTTGCCACCACCTCTTCCACGTCTTCCCGGGCGCTATCGTAGGTGCCTGAAATCGGGAGGATGGCCATAGTCTTAGGGTAGAACCCGCGCGCAGCCGGTCCTTCCCACATCTCTTGTAAGCCTCCGCAGCCGGCCAGGAAACCGGTCATCACAAGGCACAACATCACGCTGATGGTCCGAACTGTGTATCGTGTCATGGTTCGTACAGCAAGTGTAGCAGATTGGTTCAGTGCGAAGGTCGCTCTAGAAAGTGAAGGCAACCGACCCGGATGCCAAGGCAGCCTGGTCTCTGAAATCATACCCGCCGGCGATATCGATGCGCAAGGCTAGGACGCGAAGTCCGAAGCCTGCAGTCGGAATAAACGGCGTCTTCGCGTCCTGCATATTCTTAAACGCGCCGACCCTGAAGGAGAGCAATTCAGACAAGATGGTTTGCTCGGCTCCGAGGCTCAAAAACTGGCTATAGACGCCGGGGGTGAGTGTGTTGTTCTTCGTAATATCCACATCTGCGGTCAACGTCAGGGAGTTGTACGGGTTGACCGCCACGCCGGTGCGGACTTGGGGGAGCAATTTGAATTTGTCTCCGTTCGCCGCGTCAAAGGTGGGTGCGTTAATGTCCTTGGCCACGATCCCCATCCGCAACCAGGATGACGGGCGGAACATCGCGCCCACGTCGATCCCAATGGCGGTGGAGATCTTGGCGCGCCCGATGTCCTCAAACACTTTGATATCGTCGCTGGCCCCGCGAATGTTTGTCGCACCCGTATAGGCCGCGCCCTGGATGACCTTGCCGGTGATACCGACCGAAAAGATGCGGTCCATGAAGGCATAGGCATAGGAAAGGGCGGCCTGGCGGACTTCCAGCCCGTTCATGGCGAATTGCCCGTTGACGCTGAGGTTGGTACCGTTATTCGTAAATCCGGCCGGGCTGCGGAGGAATCCGCCTGCGGTGGCCACATCGGAGACGTTGAACCCCAACGCATGTTCGCCGAAGTTCCCTTTGACATAGAGGCCGCCGGAGGCCGCCGCCGTGAGGTTGGTGCCGGGGCGGTTGAGGCGATCGATTTGCTGCTGGAGACGGGCGATGTTCCCGGCCGAGGTATCGTTCAGGTTCAGGTTGTTGATGTCTTTGAGCGAATCAAACACATCGCCGCGATCGACCACCTGGCCGCTGCCTTGGAAGCGGATATCGAATTTCTTGCTCATCGCCATGCCGGCAGGGTTCCAATAGGTGGCCAGTGAATCGGATGTGGTGGCTACTCCGGCTCCACCCATACCCATTTGGCGTGAGCCGACAAACACAAATTCTACCGCAGCCGCCTGAATCGGCAGGAGGATGGTGAGACAGAGAGCCGTGAATCGGATGTACGGTGTACACGATATCTTCATACAATCGCTCGAACGCTACTTTCAGTGACAATGCTGAGTCAGTCTACGAAAAGATCCAGAAGTCGTCAAGAAATCACCGGCTTGGTCTGGTCGATCGTTCTGAGCGCATGAGCAACCGCTTCCAAGTGGCCGACGAGCGATGCGCTAGGAAGAGACGATCATCCCGTCTTGCATGGAGACGATCCGGTCGGCCTGAGACGAGAGTTTGTCGTTGTGGGTGACGATGATAAAGGTCGTTCCACGGGAACGGTTCAATTGGCGAAGCAGGGCGAACAGCGCCTCGCCGGTGTGGGAGTCGAGGTTCCCTGTCGGCTCATCCGCCAGTACCAGATCCGGCTGCTGCATCAAGGCGCGTGCGACGGAGACCCGTTGTTGTTCACCCCCAGACAGTTCTCCCGGCTTGTGGTGGAGCCGATCCGCCAAACCGACCTCGCCGAGAAGTTTGGTTGCTTCGCCGACGACATCGGCCATGTCACGCTTCTGGATCATGGCCGGGAGGCAGGCGTTTTCGAGTGCCGAGAATTCAGGTAAGAGGTGGTGGAATTGAAACACAAACCCGACCCGCCTGTTCCGGAACTCCGCTTGCTGCTGTTCCGTGAGTTGAAACAGATCTTGGCCGTCGAACGAAACGGTGCCCTTTGTCGGGCGATCCAAGGTGCCCAGGATTTGCAGCAAGGTGCTCTTGCCGGCTCCGGAGGCGCCCATGATGGTGATGAGTTCGCCGCGTTTGATGTGCAGGTTGATGTTATTCAACACCACCAGCTCGCGCCCACCCATCGGAAACGATTTGTAGAGATCGACGACGTCAATCATTTATGCACTGCAATGTGACATGCTCAAGGTGCAATGTTCAGGAACGTCTCCGCGCGCCGGGTTATTCATAACGCAGGGCGGCCGCCGGATCGAGTTTGGCTGCCTGGAGTGATGGATACAGCGTGGCCACAAAGCTGATCAAAATTGCCGACCCCGCAACGAGCAGCACATCTGACCCCAGGACATGGACCGGAATACGAGAGATGTAATACACGGTCGGGTCGAATGTCCAAAATGTCTGGATCAGCCAGAGAAACGTGTATCCGAGCGGGACACCGATGGCCGCGCCGGAGCAACCGATAATGAGGCCGTTCAGCATGAAAATACGCATGATGCCCTTACGCGTCGCACCCATGGCTTTCAGGATGGCGATCTCGCGCTGCTTCTCCGTCACGATCATGGTGAGCGTGCTGACGATGTTGAAGGAGGCCACGATGGTGATCAAGACCAGCAGCAGGAACATCATCGTTTTTTCCAGTTTGAGCGCCGAGAACAGGTTGCGGTTCATCTGCATCCAGTCCCGGGCCCAGAAGGCGAACCCCAAATGGTGCTCGATCGCGCGGGCGATATCCGCGGCGCGAAATACGTCGGTCACCTTGACCTCGATGCCCGTCACACTGGCGCCCATGTTGAAAAACTTCTGGGCCTCACCCAGCTCAATGTAGGCCAGGGAGGAATCGTATTCGTACATGCCGGAGTGAAAGATACCGACGACGACGAACTGCCTGATTTTTGGCGTCATGCTGGCGCCGGTGACCGGTCCGACCGGAGAGACCACATTCAGTGTGTCGCCTGGAAAGGCGCTAAGTCGCATCGAGAGCTCTTTCCCGAGAATAATTCCCGGGCGCATGGCGGTGTCGGGGCCGTTCGGCTCTCGCTCCTTCTCGGGAATAACCACTTTATTCTGATGGGCGAGATCGCCGAGAGCGCCGTTGACGAGGTTATGGGCCAGCTCGGTGACGGTCCCTTCCCGCGTCGGATCGATCCCGCGAAGAATAATGCCTTGGACGCCAGACGGAGAGGTAAGCAGGACCTGGCGGAAGATGAACGGGGTGGCAGCAACGACATCTGGGACGCCCACGACCTTCTGCACCTGCTCTTCGTAGTCGACCATCGATTCTTTCATACGGTCGTTCACGAGGATGTGCGCCGTGGTGCCGAGAATCTTGGCCTGCACATCTTCCTTGAACCCGGTCATGATTCCGACCGTGCCGATCAGGGCGGCGACGCCGAGGGTAATTCCGGCGATGGAGACGATGGTATTGAAGGAGATGGTGCGGTTGCGTCGCTTTGCGCGCAGGTACCGCAATCCGATGAAGATTTCATAGGGCAGCGCCATGTCTACTTTTCAGGCCTCAACTGAGGGAAGAGGACGACATCCCGGATGGAGGACTGATTGGTGAAGAGCATGACCAGGCGATCGATGCCGATGCCTTCGCCTGCGGTGGGCGGCATGCCGTATTCAAGTGCGCGCAGGAAGTCTTCATCCACTCGGTGGGCTTCTTCGTCGCCGGCCGCATGTTTGGCCGCCTGGGCTTCAAACCGGTCCCGTTGATCGAGCGGATCGTTCAACTCGGAGAAGGCGTTGGCAATTTCGAGCCCTGCGATGTAGAGCTCAAATCGGTCGGTCAGCGACGGATCGGAATCTTTTCTGCGCGCGAGCGGGGAAATTTCGATCGGGTAGTCGGTGATGAACGTCGGCTGCTGGAGGCGCGGCTCGACGGTCTCTTCGAAAATCTCGTTGAGGATGTTCACCAGTGAGTCTTTGGGAGACACCTCGACGCCCAGGCGTGAGGCCGCCGCGAGGGCCTCGTCCCGATTCGTGAGGACAGACGGCGGCAGGTCATTCACTTCCAGAATCGATTGGTGATACGACCATCGGCGCCAGGGCGATCCCAGATTGATCGCGGTACCTTGATAGTCGATGGTGGTGCTGCCGAGAATGTCCTGCGCCAACCGGCCGAAGAGTTCCTCGGTCAGCACGATCAGATCGTGATAGTCGGCATACGAGACGTAGAATT
>JACOEF010000215.1 GCA_024998705.1 Nitrospira sp. | reverse complement strand
CGTGTGCTGCCGCGCGCCCCCAAAGCGCTTCCCGCTCCCTCCCGGGCGGTAGACGGCCGAAAAGAACCCTAACGCATTGAGTGTCTGACAACCTCCGATCCTCTGTCAGACCTGCTTCGCGGCAGGCTGCGGGCATGGGAGTGGAGAAATCATGTCTGAGACGGAGGATCGTATGAAACGATGGCTCGGCGTGTTTGTGGTGACGGCTTGCCTGGGCGTGGCCGGGTGGTGTCCGGTCGAGGCCAAAGACCATGCTGTGGCAAAGTCGCTGGCACGAACCGGGCTCGCCAGTCTCGGGCAGTCTTCTCGGGCCTGCGCGGCAGACGATCTGCTCGGATATTGGCAATTGGTCGCCTTCGACTCATCGTATCGGTTCCGAAACCCACAGGCCCCGTATCTGTTTCCGCATCAGGTTTTTCACTACTCCCATCAGGGCGGCGCCAAATCGGCCCACTCGCTTCGGCCCATCTCGGGCGATCCGGACCAACTGTTTGAGGCGGTGCCGTTGGACATGACCTATCGAATTAAAGGACAAGGTCGTGTCGTGCTCAAGGCGAGGGCGCAGGACGAGACGGTGGAAACCTGGACCTGCAGGGTCATCACGCAAGATCCTGCGGCGAGAGGCGAGGGACCGACGCTGCAACGCGGCGATCTGGTCATGACCTTGACGGGAAGCCACGGGCAGGGGTTGTTTGTCCGTCATTTGAGAAAACGCGCTGCATAACCTGCTTGGCATGGAACGGGGCGGCGTGCTAGTACCGGCAAGTCAGTCTTGCGCGAAGTGTGTCGCGTCGACCTATTCCGTCGAGGGGGCTATGGACGATCCGAGTCAGGTGTGGAGTCAGCCGTCGGTCGTTGAATGGTCCCAACTGCTCCTGAACAGTTATCGCCATTGGGTCGGGCGGGAGTTGATGCCACGGACCGGAGGGCCTGAGGAACAGGCGCATGCGTTGTTCATGGCGCCTGTTGTGGTGGTCTCACACGGCACGCAGGAGGATCCGATCCTGAATTACGGATCGCATCTCGCG
>JACOEF010000579.1 GCA_024998705.1 Nitrospira sp. | reverse complement strand
CCGACGAGAGAATTTTTAAGCGGATTCCCCCTCAACTAAGACATGGGCAACCGGAGGAGAGACGCAACCCCTTTGTGATCATGTATCACGGCACGCTTGTGGACAGGAACGGTGTGGACTTAGCGGTGGATGCTTTAGTTGGGGTTCGTCAGTCCATTCCAGAAGCGGAGTTGAGGATTTATGGTGCTCGTACATCATTCTTAGATCAGGTCATGCGCAGTGTGCATGAAAAGGGGTTGGAAAAATCTGTGCAGTACCTCGGACCGAGGCGGCTAGAGCAACTTGTCGAAGCGATCGGGGAATGTGATGTTGGCGTTATTCCCAATAAGCGAAGTATCTTTACCGAACTGAACACACCTACTCGCATTTTTGAGTATTTGGCGATGGGTAAACCCGTAGTGGCGCCTCGTGCTCCGGGTATTCAAGACTATTTTGAAGAAGACTCCCTCATCTTCTTCGATCTTGGCAATGCCGAGGATCTTGCGCGGAAGCTGGTATGGGTTGCCAGTCACCCCAAAGAAGTCTTTGAGAAAGCTGCTCGGGGCCAGGAAGTTTATCTTGCGCATGCTTGGAGTCGGGAGCAAGAGAAGCTCTTGAGCAGGGCGGCAATTCTGTTGCGTAGGGAAGAGGCGAGAACATGAAGATGGGTACGAACGGTCCCAATAGCGTGTCCGCTACAGGGGAGATTGGCTCACCAGCGGTCACGGTTAACAAAATACACTCGAGTCTTACCCTGCTGCAGGAATGGGTCGAGCAACGAGGCTATTGTGGCTATGAACCGTTTGATGGACTGTCTTCCTGGGCGCGCCCTCTCGCTTGTAATAACATCTTTGCAGAGAGGTTACTTCTACAGCTGATCCGGCAATCTCCCTTCAATTTGCGTCCGCTCCTTGGGGTAACACCGAAAGCCTCGACAAAAGGGCGAGGATATATGGCGGCTGGATACATCATGCTGTATCGAGCCACGGAAAAGCAGGACTATCTAGATAAAGCGATCCATTGTTTGGAATGGCTGGACAGCCATAAAGTAGAACGATTTTCATATCATAGCTGGAGCAACCACTTTGATTTTGTGTCCCGCGGAGGACGATATACCCAACATGACCCTATCGTAGTGTGGACTGCGTTGATTGGACATGCATATGTCGATGCCTTCGAAGTTACGGGACGGGAATGGCTCTTAAAGGTTGCCGATAGTGTCTGTAATTGGATTCTGGCCTTGCCGAGAGAGAAAACCGACACGGGTGAGTGTATCAGCTATCTCGCGCATGTTCAGAGCTCAATTCACAATTCGAATATGTTAGGGGCCGGCATCCTCGCGAGAACTGCCAAACATACCGGAAGCCAAGAGTGCCGGGAGATTGCGCGCTTGGCTATGGAATATAGTTGTTCGCGTCAACGGCCGGATGGATCGTGGTGGTATGCCGAAGACGTCACACACCAATGGATCGACAATTTCCACACGGGGTACAATCTGGAGAGTCTCAAACATTATCGTGACGCGACGGGAGATGACGCCTACCGCGAAAATTTCGAGAAAGCGCTCGCTTTTTATAAAGCCAATTTTTTCGAGGAGAGTGGAAGGCCCAAATACTATCATACAAGAACATACCCAGTTGATATTCAATGTGCGGCACAAGCGATCGACACAATGGCCTTCGTTTCAAATGACGATCCGGAGGCGCTGGAAGTGTCGAAACGAGTGGCGGCGTGGACGATTCAGAACATGCAAGATAGAAAGGGGTACTTCTACTACAGACAATATCCATTGATGAAAGCTAAAACCCCGATGCTTCATTGGGGCCAGGCTACCATGTTTAAGGCTCTCGCTCAGCTCATGCTTCGATTGGTAGCGACCCGATAAACAAGCGTCTTTCAATCGTTCACCAGGTTATTACCGCTACTGCTCTAGAAGCCGCTCTAGTGGCATAAAGAGTTGAGCAGGCACCTGGTCGAAATTCCACGCATTCCAGCTGGGCATGCATTCACTGTCTGCCTAGCCCCTGATCTCAATCACTCTCTTCTCAGGTTGCACAAGTGAAGCCACGCAATTTGGGAGCATACAAATGGTG
>JACOEF010000879.1 GCA_024998705.1 Nitrospira sp. | reverse complement strand
TCATTACAGGAGTTCGATAGATTCCATGGATTCTGGCTTCACACTCACCATTGATTGGCTGGCCTTTACCGTCTTAGCCAGTAACCCCCAAGAGACCATGAAGGTACTCGGTGGTGATTGGAGTAAAGCCAAAGGTGGCTTCCGAGGCTATCCCTTGTCGTGGATGAGGGTCGATGGCCTGCGCGGGGTCGGCAAATTGGGCACCAATGCCCCTCGGCGTCCGAATGAAATCCATGTGGATCTCTCGGGCGGCCTCGCGTCCGCCCTGACACTGGATCAAATCCGAGCGCTCTTGCAATGGGTGCATAAGCAGCAAGGGCATGTGACGCGCATTGATTGCGCGCTTGATGATCGAGCCGGATCAGTCCCGGTCAGCACAATTCGAGAGGCCGTTGCTGCCGGGCAATGTGTCACGCGAGCCGCCCAAGTGCGACATATCGTATCCAACCTCACGCATGGCACCGGAGCGACCACTGGCGAGACGATGTACTTCGGGAGTCCACAGAGTCAGACCCTCTTGCGCATTTATGATAAACGGCTCGAACTCCAGAGCAAAGGACAAGAGAGCTGGCAGGACTATGGGGTGCGTTGGGAGTTGGAACTGAAGAAGGATCGCGCTGAGCAATGTGCTCGTGCGCTGGCTTCTTTGGATGAAGCCGATTGGAAGGAGTTGGTTGTAGGTTTGCTAAGATCCTATGTGGATTTCCGGCAGATTCCGAAGGATGCCGAGGATGAAGAACGCTACCGGGCTCCAGTGTTGGAGTGGTACGCCCTCCTGACGGAGGGATTTCAGAAGGGGCGATTGGCCCAGGAGAAGCAGGTGCAGACCCTGCAGAATGTAAAACGATGGGTGAGTGACACCCTGACGCCGATGTTGGCGGGGATTTGCGCCACCCCTGGAGGGGAAGAATGGCTACTGGAAGAAATTGTCAGGGGCATCTCCAGGTGGAAGTACCGACACCGGAGCTTGCTCAAGCAACCCACTCGGTTTCACCGGTCTGCCGGCGGTCACGCGGGCAGCCCATGTTAGGG
>JACOEF010000166.1 GCA_024998705.1 Nitrospira sp. | reverse complement strand
GCACCCCGACACGGCGGAATCCGCCACCGTTCGAACCTACCTCGAATGGATGGTCGAACTGCCGTGGAATAAAAAGTCGAAAGACAATCTCGACCTGAAGGCCGCGATGAAGGTGCTGAACGAGGACCACTACGACCTGGAAAAAGTGAAAGAGCGCATCGTCGAGTATCTCGCCGTGCGTAAACTGAAAGAAAAGATGAAGGGGCCCATCCTCTGTTTCGTGGGCCCCCCTGGCGTCGGCAAAACCTCCTTAGGGAAATCCATCGCCCGCGCGCTGGGGCGCGAATTCGTCCGCATCAGCCTCGGCGGCGTGCGGGAGGAAGCCGAAATCCGCGGGCATCGCCGGACCTACGTCGGCGCACTCCCGGGTCGCATTATCCAAGGGATGAAACAAGCCGGCACGAACAATCCGGTCTTTATGCTCGATGAAGTCGACAAGGTCGGCATGGATTTCAGAGGCGATCCTTCGGCCGCCCTGCTGGAAGTGCTCGATCCGGAACAAAACAGCACCTTCACCGATCATTATCTGGGTGTGCCGTTTGATTTGACCGAAGTCATGTTCGTGACGACGGCCAATCTCATGGATCCGATTCTGCCCGCCTTGCGGGATCGCATGGAAGTGATCGATATCCCCGGGTATACGGAAGAAGAGAAGCTCGGCATCGCCCAAAAGTACCTGATCCCTCGCCAGATGAACGAGCACGGCATCACCGAGAAACATATCCGCGTCAATGAAGGCACCATCCGGCATGTCATTTCGCACTATACCCGCGAAGCCGGCGTCCGCAACCTCGAACGCGAGATCGCCAACCTCATGCGGAAAGTTGCGAAGAAGGTGGCGGAGGGCAAGTCGGAGTGCCACACCATCGACCAGAACAATTGGAATAAGTTTTTGGGCGTCGCGAAATTCGTTCCCGAAGCGGAACTTGAAAAGGACGAAATCGGCGTCGCCACGGGCCTCGCCTGGACCGAAAGCGGCGGGGATGTGCTGTATATCGAAGCGACCGTCATGAAGGGCAAGGGCCAGCTCACCCTCACCGGGCACCTCGGCGACGTCATGAAAGAATCGGCGCAGGCCGCCCTGAGTTATGTCCGCTCGCGGGAGTAGACCCTGGGCATCAGTCCTGATATCTTCGCCAAAAACGACATTCACATTCACGTCCCCGCCGGCGCAACCCCGAAAGACGGGCCGTCGGCCGGCATCACCATGGCGACGGCCATTGCCTCGGCGCTGGCCCAGATCCCCGTGCGGCGCGACCTTGCGATGACCGGAGAAATCACCCTGCGTGGCCGCGTGTTGCCGATCGGAGGATTGAAGGAAAAGATTCTCGCGGCCAAGCGGGCCAAGCTCGCGACTGTGGTCCTTCCAAAGCGCAACAAAAAGGATCTCGAAGAGATTCCCAAACACATCCTCAAAGGCATTGAGTTGATCTTTGTCGATACCGTGGACGATGTGATCAGGGAGGCGCTGCGACGCCCGGCCACTCGCAAGCTGCGCGCGGCCACACCGAACAAGCCGACAAAAAAATCAGCTCGATCGACCCCATCCAAGCGGGCCACCGGCTCGCCGAGGAAGAGCCTCCACCTCCCGGCGGCCTCCCCCTCGTTGATTCTCTAATATGCCGCCAGGCCGATCTCGCCGTACCAACTCCGTAGGTAGCGAGTTCGGCCTGATCCGGCTCCTGCAGGCGCAGGCCGCGCGGCCGGATCGGCAGGTGTACCGCGGCATCGGCGATGACGCCGCCATCCTCAAGACCTCAGCCAATGAATGGACCCTCATCACGACGGACCTTCTCGCCGAAGGGGTGCACTTCGATCCTGCCACCTCCTCCTATGAACACATCGGCTACCGGGCAGCGATTGCCAACCTGAGCGATATCGCCGCCATGGGGGGGACGCCCCGCTTCATGCTCGTCGCAATCGCCATTCCTCCGACCTGTTCGACGAAACAGATTCAGCAGCTGTACCGCGGCATGATGCGCGCCGCCACTCCCTACCGGGTCCGTCTGGTGGGCGGTGACACGTCGGCATCCAAGCAGGGCCTTTTTCTCAGCATCACGCTGACGGGCACCGTCGACCCTCGACGAGCACTCCTACGCAGCGGCGCCCGCGTCGGCGATCGCGTGTACGTCACAGGCACACTTGGCGACTCCCACGCAGGGCTAGGCCTCTTAACCACACCACGGCGGCCAACACAGGCGAGTCTGCGCCCGGCACAGACCCGCTTCTTGCTGGCTCGGCACCATCGGCCGTCAGCCCGCATTGCAGAGGGCCGCTGGCTGCTCACACATGGACTGGCGAGCGCCGCGATCGATCTGTCCGACGGCTTGACCGGTGACCTTCGCCACATCTGCGAAGCAAGCGGCGTCGGCGCGGAGATCTTTCCAGAGGCACTGCCCATTTCTCCGGCCTGCCGGGCCTATGCCCTGGCGCGCGGGATCGATGCACAGCAAATTGCTTTACAAGGCGGCGAGGATTACGAACTCTTGTTCACCGTACCCCGCCGCAAGCAGCAGCAATTTGACCGGCTGGCCGCGAACACCGATTTTTGCATGACCTGTATCGGCTCAATCACACCGAAACGGCTCGGTTTACGGTTGCGGACCGAGGCCGGTGTCACCCGAACGCTGCCGGTCACCAGTTACGAACATTTTCTCCGCCCTTCGTAACGGGACTTCCACCAAGGCTGTTGATGACAGACGTACGATCGCTGTTTCGCCAAGTTCTCCACCTCGATGAAACACCGCACCGGACGGCACTGGCGTTTGCCATCGGCGTCTTCCTCGGTTTTTCTCCGGCCTATGGGCTGCATATGGTGATGGTGGGATTCTGCGCCTGGGCCTTCGGACTCAATGTGGTGGCGTTGCTCGCCGGCGCATTTCTCAACAATCCCTGGACGCTGATTCCCATCCTCGTAGGCACCTATTGGACCGGTGCCGTCCTGTTGGGCGTGCATGACTTTCCGTCCTTCGACTGGAGCGATCTGTCGTTCTCAGGGATTTATCACCAGGTCATGCCCTACGCCTGGCCGTTCTTCGTCGGCGGGATGGTCTTGAGTATTGCCGGCAGCCTGTTGGCCTACCCGCTTGCCTATCTGCTACTGTCCAAGTACCGCAGCACGAAGCCGGAAGACGACCATCAACCGTTGCCCCCTCCCTCAGGCCTACGATAAGATCACACAGCGGTCGACCATATATGAAACTGCCATCCGCACATCCTCCCGCTCCGTACGACGGATCAGCCCTCATTGCCGATCCCATCCACGAATATGTCTCGTTCACGGTCCCGTATGCGTCGCCGGATCCATCGGAGCGCACGGAAAAGGACCTAATCGATTCTCCCTGGGTGCAGCGACTGCGCTATATCTATCAACTCCAAAGCGCGCGATGGGTGTACCCTTCGGCAGAACATACGCGATTCGTGCATTCACTCGGCACGATGCATGTCGCCGGCCGGTTTGCGCGCCATCTGTACCCGTTCCTGAAACAGGCGGCGTCCGACGTCCCTTCAGCCGCCTATGTCGAGGAGTTCCTGCGCATCGCCGCACTCGTGCACGACATCGGGCACGGCCCGTTCTGCCACTTCTTCGATGATAATTTTCTGCACACCTTCGGCCTCTCGCATGAAAAGCTCGGCCAGATTATCGTGCGCGAGCACCTGGGACCGCTCATCAGAAAAATCCGTCGCAGTCCATCCGGCCCCTTCGATCGCGGAGAAGAGCTGAATCCGGATCACATCGCGCACGTGATTCTAAAGGAAAAAGGCAAAGACAACTCCCGCATCCCGCGCTGGATCAACATGCTCCAGCCGGTGATTTCCGGCAGCTACACCGCCGACAACCTGGACTATGTGCTGCGCGATGCCTACATGTGCGGCGTCGCAGTGGGGCCGGTGGACCTGACCCGCTTGATCCACTACACCATCATCACCGACAAGGGATTCACGATCCATAAAACCGGACTGCCAGCCCTGCAGATGTTTTTGAACACCCGCATGTATCTCTATTCGAATGTGTACTATCACCGTACGACCCGCGCCATCGACATTCACCTGCGCGACATCTTCGGCGACACCATGAAGCTGTTGTTCCCCTCCAATCCGGCCAAACACATGGACGAATACCTGACGCTGACCGACTGGTCGTTGTTGGAAGATGTCAGACGCTGGAAGAAAGCCGGCCAGAGCAGCCTGCGGCGCTTACACCAGGAATGGGCGCATATCCTGGAACGCGACGTGAAGTGGAAAATGGCCTACAGCACCGTGCTCAAGGAGAAGGGCATCGAACGAGGCATGGACTTTCCCAGCCACGAACAATTCCAGCAGCAGATCCAGAAAGCGCTCCCGGCAAAATTGCAAGCCTTGCCGTTCCGCGTCGACATGGCTCCGCTCGATCCGCGCCCGGACCCCAAAGACACACGCGGCATTCCCCTACTCGTCTACGATCCCGGCACAAAGGGTGTCTCGACTGAGCCACTGGAGGAATTTCTCGATCTGCTCCCGACCCGCCTCGTCCAATTCCGCATCTACGCCCTCGACCACGATCAGGACGCCGCCCTCTCCCGCGCCGCTGCGACCGTGCTGAACAAAACCCCATCGAGCATGGAGACGAATTTCTAAGCCTCTGCCCCTCGTCGAACGCGAGCTCCTGGCAGCCCCCTTTTAGACCGTCTCCCCACACATCTCATTGTCTCCTGTAAGCAATCATCAGGCCTGAGCACTTTACTAGGGCCAATCTACCCTATTCACCCTAGGTACTTTTTTGGCATACTAGAGCCCCAGCGCGATAGCTTCTTGTATTACTGACTCTTCATTGCGATAGAGGACTACTGTAGAGGAGCTACGTGGCGATAGACAGTACCGACACGCTCAACACATCCACGAGTGATCCGTTTCCTCGTGGGCGGGCAATCCTTTCCCTAATTGCCGTGCTGATCGGAATAATATTCGCTGTCGACTGTTTCACGCCAGCCGGCATTCCCGCCTGGGTGTTCTACCTTATTCCTTTAATCCTCACCTACCAGGCTCCCTATGTCTGGACGCCCTATTACACAGCTGGAGTCTGTGCAGTTCTCACACCCCTGGGTCTCGTGCTTTCCCCCTCGATCGCCGGCGTGCCGCCATGGTTACCATGGGTGAATCGCACGGCCGGCCTGAGCATGTTTGTGATCACCACCTATCTGATCGTCCAGTACAAGCGCGTAACCCAAACGCTTATTAAAACAGCCTCCTTGGATGCGGAATACGAGGCCCTTCAGCTACGGGAAACCCTGCTCCTGAAAAACGCGCAGGACGTGCAGGACCTCTACGACCGTGCGCCCTGCGGGTACCACTCCCTGAACTCGCAAGGCATGTTCGTCGGAATCAATCAAACCGAACTCGACTGGCTGGGATATCACAAGGACGAGGTCATCGGGAAAATACGCTTTCTGGACCTACTCACCACCGAGTGCGTCGCACTGTTTCATCAACAATTCCCGCGCTTCATGGAAAAAGGACTCGTGCGGGACCTGGAGTTTGAGATGCGGCGTAAGGACGGCTCACTGATGCCTGTTCTGTTGAGCGCCACGGCCATCAAGGATCCGGATGGTCGATTCGTCGCCAGCCGCTCCACCCTCGTGGATATCACCGACCGGAAACGAGCGGATAACCTTTTGCGCACGAGTCACGAACGGCTCGAATCCGAGGTCCGGGAGCGAACCGAAGAACTCCGGCTCAGCAAGGAAAGGCTGGAACAGGAACTGATCACCATCACGAATATGCAGGCGACGTTGAAATCTACCGAAAGTCGCTTTCAGGTCATGGCGGACCATGCGCCGGTGTTGATCTGGGTCAGCGATCTGACACAGGGCTGCATTTGGTTTAACAACCCCTGGCTGGAATTCGTCGGTCGGCCCCTCGATCAGGATTTGGGCGACGGATGGGTCGAGAATGTTCACCCGGATGATGTCGACTATGCTCTCCGCATCTACAAAAACTCCTTCCATGCGCAACAAGAATTTAAGATGGAATATCGCCTGCGTCGGCATAATGGAGAATGGCGTTGGCTACTGAATCACGGGGTGCCTCGGTTCGAAGGAGAAAAGAAATTCGTCGGTTTCATCGGCTCGTGCATCGATATTACCGAACAGAAGGCAGCCCTCGCGGCAGCGCACGACAGCGAGCAAATCCTCAGCGGCATATTTAATTCTGCGATGGACGCCATTATCACGATCAATGACTGCCAGGAAGTTATGCACTTCAATGCGGCAGCGGAAACGATGTTCGGTCGTCGAGCCGACGAAACAATCGGGCAATCGGTCGCCGTGCTCATTCCTGAGCGTTACCGTGCCGCGCACGGCCATCATGTGGTGGCCTTTGACCAGACGAACGTCACCAAGCGCGAGATGGGAGCCCTCGGGACCATTTCCGGCTTACGGGCCGATGGCGAAGAATTTCCGATCGAAGCCAGCATTTCACAGATAGCTATCAGCGGGCAAAAGCTGTTTACCGTGATCCTTCGTGACATCACGGCACGAAAGCAGGCCGAAGACATGATGACTCAGCAACGCCGGCTCATCGAATTGTCGTATGAACCGATTTTTGCCTGGGACATCGACACAGGCATCGTGGAGTGGAATCGAGGATGCGAACAACTGTACGGCTATCCCCGATCGGAGGCATTGGGACACAACTGTCATCAGCTGCTGCAGAGCCGACTACCCTCTCCTTTGAGCACGATCCAGACCCAATTGGAGACAACCGGGGAATGGACCGGGGAGATTCACCATCGCACGAAAGACGGACGGGACGTGCTCGTGGCGAGCCGCTGGGGATTGCTCAAGACGAACGGTCGCAGCCTTGTACTGGAAACCAGCCGGGATATCGGCGAGCGACGACAGGCCGAGCTCATGATCCTCAAGAAAAACAAGGATCTGGAAACCCTCCTGTATGTGACCTCGCACGACTTGAAAGAGCCGCTGCGAGCGATCGAGAGTTTTTCTGTCCTCATCCAGGACCGGTATGCGAACCGGCTCGACGAGAAGGGGCAAGACTTCCTCCGGCGCGTAATCCGGGCCACGCAGCGACTCAATCAACTGCTCGAGGACATCCTGGATCTCTCCCGCGCGCAACGCATGGACCCTCCCGTTGACAACATCGACGCTGAACAGTTGGTGCAAGCCGTCCTGCATCGCTTGGAGAGCCGCATTAAAGAAACCGGCGCACGAATCACGATTCGTCCGCCTCTCCCACGCCTGCAAGTCAATACCACCTGGGCTATCCAGGGCATCTACAATCTGGTCTCGAATGCGCTCAAGTTTTCGTCCGCCGAGCAGTCCCCGGACATTGAGATCGCTCCGTATTCCGGAATGGATCGTGAAGGAACCGAACTCATCGGCCTGGTTGTGCGGGATCGAGGCCCCGGAGTGGCTCCAGGCCAACGCGATCGGATATTTGAGCTGTTCCAACGAGCAGTCGGACGTGAGATAGAGGGAACCGGCGCAGGACTGGCCATCGTTCGGCAGGTGGCAGAACGACACGGTGGTCGAGCCTGGGTCGAACCCCGCGAAGGCGGCGGATCAGATTTTTTTATCACGTTCGGCGTGAACCAGCCACGTCCGAGAAAGGCGGAACGATGACCATGCGGCCGTTTGATATTTTGATCGCAGAAGACAATGAAGACGACATCTTGCTGATCCGGGAAGCCTTCGAGGCTGTGAACATGGCCAACCGAGTGGCCGTCGTGCGGGACGGAGAAGAAGCCCTCGCCTATCTGCGGGGAGAAGATCCCTTCAGTCAATGTCCATTCCCCGGCATGGTGCTCCTTGATATCAATATGCCGAAAAAAAATGGACTCGAGGCGCTGACGGAAATTAAATCAGAAGCCCGGTTTCGCCCGCTCCCCGTCGTCATGCTCACCGTCAGTGAACGCGAGGAGGACATTGTTCGGTCTTTTCAACAGGGTGCCTGCTCCTACATTCGAAAACCTGTCACATTCAGCCGATTCCTGGCGATCGTGAAAGAGTTCGAACTCTATTGGACTCTGGTATCAAAAGTCCCCACACTGAAGAGGTAACACATGCATCTGTTGCTGATTGAGGACAATGAAGACGATGCCGAGCTGATCCATCAAGCACTCTGTGAGCAGTCGCCGGACAACGTCACGCTCAATTGGGCAGACAGGCTTGAAATCGGGTTGCTGAAACTTGCGGAGTGTCCCGTCGATGCCGTCTTGGTCGATCTTTCGCTGCCCGACAGCCAGGGCTTGGAGACACTCGATCGGGTGCGATCTCAAGCTCATGACGCACCGGTCATCGTGCTGACGGGATTGGATAACGATGTCGTCGCGGAGAAATCCCTCCTGCACGGCGCGCAGGATTATCTCGTCAAGGGCCGGCTGACGGGCGATGCGCTACGACGCGCCATCCGGTATGCCATCGGCCGACACCGAGTCGAGCAAGCCTTGCGGAAGAGCGAAGAGCGGTTTCAGTTGACATGCCTCGCCACCCGAGACGGCATCTGGGATTGGGAGAT